>JAKJCY010000214.1 GCA_022706235.1 Candidatus Hydrogenedentota bacterium
TGTTCCATGACAGCGGGTTTGTACTGCGCGGCCGCTCCTTCATACCCCGCATGGTCTGAACCGACGGCTATAATCATGACAGACTCCTTTCTTCAGTCCGCGCGCCCGGTCCCGGCTTACCGGCTCGCCCGCGCAATCATTTCCGCCGTAATTTCGCCTTCCCGAAGCACCGTACCGGTTTCCGGGTCGTACACGGTGGAAGGAAGCCGCACCGCCAATCCCTCACCCTGGAGGGCCAGCGCAACCCCCGGAAGAGCGGCCTCTTCGGCGGTCACGGCAGGGGGCCGTCCGGACAAGTTCGCCGATGTGGAGGTGAGCGGCCCTCCCCATTGCCGGCACAGTTCCCGGGCGATATCGTTGCCCGGACAGCGCACACAACACCGGCCGGCCGCATCGAGAAGGCGTTTGGGCAGGGCAGGCAGCCCGGGCAGGAGAAGCGACAGGGGCCCGGGCCAGAAAGCGTTCATACACGCCCGCGCCCGTTCGGGCACGGCGCGCGCCAGCGCGGACACCTGCCCGGCATCCGACACAATCAGCAACACCGGACGGCCTTCCTCCCGTTGTTTCACCCGGAACAGGGCGTCCAGCGCCGCCTCGGAAAAAGGGTGGACGGCAAGCCCGTAGACGGTCTCGGTAGGATAAGCCACCACGCCATCCGACGCAAGAATGCGCAACGCCTCAAAGATGCCTTCCGTATCCGCCTTGAAAAAGATATTCACGACCGCGTTTCCAGCCAGGCGCGCATCTTCCGAAACGCGTTGCCACGATGGCTGATTCCGTGCTTCTGTTCCAGGGACATCTCGGCAAAGGTCTTGTCATACCCTTCAGGCACGAAAAGAGGATCATAACCGAAACCCCGGTTTCCCGAAAGCGCCGCGGCAATGTGGCCGAACACCTCTCCCGTTTCAAAATGCACTTCTGAGCCCGGTTGATAGAACGCTGCGCAACAGACAAACCGCGCCGTACGTTCATGCCACAGCAGGCCCTCCAGCGCCTCCAGCAGTTTTTCGTTATTGGCGGCGTCATCCGCCTCTCCGCCTGCGTAACGGGCTGACAAAACCCCGGGCGCGCCGTCCAGTGCATCCACCATCAGTCCGGAATCGTCGGCAATGCAGGTGGTCCCGAAACAATCACCGTAATACCGCGCCTTCAGCGCGGCATTTTCGGCAAAGGTGGTTCCCGTTTCCGCCGGGGCGTCCACCCCGGGCAAATCGGTTAGGGAAAGGACTGTCCACGAAAGCCCCGCGAGCAACTCCGCCAATTCACGGGCTTTCCCCGCATTCGCCGAACCGATAAGCAATCTATCTTTCATACGCGATGGCAGCTTTCTGAATCGCAATCAGTTCCCGGGTCCCCTTGGTTCCCAGGGCCACCAATTGTTCGAGTATTTTTACCGGGAAGGGTTCTTCTTCCGCGGTTCCCTGTATTTCAATAAGGTCCCCCCGGTCATTCATGACAAGATTCATGTCCACGGACGCGTCCGCGTCTTCCCGGTAGCACAGGTCTAGCATCGGAACCGCCCCGACAATCCCCACGCTTACGGCGGCGCAGTGCCCTTTCAGCGGTAGTTCCTCCAGATAGCCCGACTGTACACTCAGGTTGAAAGCGTCATGCAGGGCAACCCAGGCCCCGGTAACAGCGGCGCTGCGCGTGCCGCCGTCCGCCTGAATCACATCACAGTCCACCGTCACGGTGCACTCCCCCATCGCCTTCAGGTCGGTCACGGCGCGCAGGCTTCTCCCGATAAGCCGGCTAATTTCCTGGGCCCGGCCTTTGGAAACGCTGTCCCGGGGAATCCGGGTCTGGGCAGACCCGGGAAGCATGGCGTACTCGGCGGTAACCCAGCCCCGGTTTTGTCCCCGCATCCAGGCGGGGGTCTTGGATTCGAAGGTGGCTGTACAAATCACCCGCGTGTCACCAAAGGATACGAGCACGGATCCGGAGGCGGTCTTCACAAAATTTCGCGTTATGGTTACCGGTCGCAGGGCATCGGGCCCGCGCCCGTCGCATCGTCTCAACATTCCGAAAGCCTGCTCCTATACCCGGTTGTCGTTACGGTTGTTCGCCGTCGTCCTGCCCTTCCCCGTTCGTTATGGGAACGGGGTTGTTATGAGGATCGAGCTTGGGATTGATTGCGGTGTTACTCTCGGCGGCGACCTGGGTCTCCTCAATGGCGCGGTGATACTTGTTGATCAACCCCTCCCACGGCACGGGTTCGGTGAGGATTTCAACCGCCCGCGCCAGAGGCAGGTCCTCCACGGTTTCCTCCGTCACCTCATACCCCGGCGTCATGCTGCCATGATTCTGGTGGTATTGATTTTCAAAGGCCCGCTCGAAGGAGGCATACATCTGTTTCGCCAGATCCAGTTCCTGATCCCGGTCCATCTTGACTTCCACATCAGGCAAGATGCCCTGGTGGTCTATGGTAACGTCCGCGGGCGTATAATACAGCGCGGTGGTCAGCCGAAGCCCCGAATCCGGCGGTCGCTGCAGGGGAATGATGGTTTGCACACTGCCCTTGCCGAAGGTTTTCTCGCCCAGCACAATGGCCCGCTGATAATACTGAAGGGCGCCGGTGACGATTTCCGCAGCGCTGGCCGTTTCTTCGTTCACCAGAATCACGATAGGCAGGTCCTGCGGCAGAATGGGATTCTTCTCGGTGCGCAACAGCATATCGTCCTTGTTGGGCGAACCATCCTCCCGCTCCCGGCCTCGCGTATAGGTAACCAGGGAGTCCTTCGGCAGAAACAACTCGCACACTTCTTTGGAGGCGCTCAACAGGCCGCCCGAATTCCAGCGCAAGTCCAGCACCAGGGTCTTCATACCCTGGGTCAACAGTTCGTTGATATATTTTTCCAGGTCCTTTGACGTGGTATCGCTGAAGGAATTCAACCGGATATAACCCACCTCATGGAGCAGCATCTGGGATTCTTTAATGCTCTCCAGGGGGATGCGCGCACGCTCCACTTTGACCTCGAAGGGCTCCGCCTCGGCGCCTTCCGCCCCGTCAGGACCGGGTTCGCGCAACAGCGTCAAGGTTACAAACGTGCCGCGCCGGCCCCGAATCAGGTCCGCCGCATCCGAGGTATCCATGTCTTCAGTGCTTTTCCCGTCAATGGCCAGAATAAGATCATAGGGCAATATGCCCGCCTTCGCCGCTGGAGAGCCGAGGATGGGCATGAAAACCATGAGCTTGCCTTCTTCGTCCTGCTTGATGGAAACCCCGATGCCCTCGAATTCACCCTTGGTCTCTTCACGCAACGCCTCCAATTCTTCCGCGGAAACGTAGGCGCTGTTCCGGTCCAGAGAGCCCATCATGCCGCCAAGAGCGCCCTCCACCACTTCCTTGATGTCAACATCACGCACATATTCCCGCAATATGATATCGATGACATCGCCGATGGGCTCTATTTCCCGGTAAATTTCAACCCGTTGCTCCTGCGCGTATATCCTCAGGACAAAACCGTTGGTGAGCGCCAGCACCACCACGGCGCAGAAGCCAAGAACAACAAAAAACTCACGCTTACTGTTTTTACTCGACATGAACAAGATTCTCCAACTGAAAACGGCGCCCGCGGCCGGGGAACCCGAAAACCGTTGTCAAATGCAATTTACCGATGTTTCCACCGCCCGCCCCGGGACGGATTCCTTTTGGCACCTACATTAAAAAACGCCGGATGACGTTCGTGGTCGGCCCAGCGGAACCCAAGGGACCGTCGCGCCCGGCAGGGAACGGCGACATCCATGGGGCTGGAGACAACCCGCATTTAATATACCCGGCCTGCGCTTGAGTCTAGCAGAAACCAGGCAAAATATCCAACCCAAATCCGCATGTAATCAATCGCGAGGTTCGTAGAGGCGGCAGCCTGCCACTTCCATCGTAACTCAGGCCAATGCGGGCTTCTTGATGTAAAGCGGCAGGATGCCACTTCTACGGTCCTTTGCTTAGTGGCTTCACTCCAACAATCCGGTTTCTTACGTGCGGATTTAGGTTCAAGCGCAATCCTTCCCGCGTCACCATACTGGACAGTGAGGACTTCCCTGTCCGCAACTGTCGGAAATCGTTGAATCCGCCTAAAAAGAGCTGATGGCGCAGGAAGAAAGGACCCGTCCCAGTTCCCGAAGGTCTTCCGGCGTTATCGCGGTTTCCTGCACATGCAGTCGGCGCAATGCCTTCAGTTTTTTAAACAAGTCGAAACTTTTGGCGGTGATTTTCGGGGCGCCTATGATTTCCACCGTGGACAATTGCGACAAGTCACGCAGGGCGAGCAGCCCATCGTCAGCAAGTTCCGTATTTTGTATCTTAATCTGCTGCAGGCCTTGAATTGTGCTGATCGCTTCCATGCCCGCGCCGGTGACCTGGGTATCAATCAGTTCAAGCGCTATCAGGCCCTGCAATGCGGCTGCTCCTTGGACGGTATAATCGGTAACATGACGTCCCTTCAAAACCAGCGTATGTATGGCATACCTATCAAAGGATTTGAAGAAGGACAGGTCGTAGACAGCCGGTCCCGTTTGCAGTTGTACCTCCATTTTTGCCGGAATTTCAACCTGGCCGCGGGCAACATCCAGGTACTGCCAGGGTGCCGCCGGGTCATTCCACCGGCGAATGGCCAGTCGGCCGACCGCCTCCCCTTCCGGGAATGTCAACATGCGCGCATCCGGCGGAGTCATATCCCGCACCACGGCTCCCGGTATTTTGGAGGTTACCGTGACACTACCCTTGAAACCGGCGGCAATGCGGTCGCGTTCCCGTTCCGTCAGCACCTGGTCAATGTAGATGAGGCTGACCCGTTCGAGGCTGTGCAGGGCGCTCAGATTGGGCTCGGACATATCAAATGCCGGCAGCCACAGAGAAGCGATGGAACGGGGCGGTAATTTTGTCAAGGGCGAAAGATCGCCGACGTGTTCGGCGCGGACCACCAAGTGGAGTTTCATCGTGTCGGGATATTCCACAACCCCACGGGCGTCTGCGTAGGGCGGCCATTCCGTATCACTGGCCGGCTCCTTGCTAGTATCATACAACGTGCCAAAGGACTGGTCGGAGGGAAAGGTGAGCGTCAACATCTTCACTTCGGTTTTCCCGCCGGTTTCAGGCGCCTGGATAATGGCGGATTCTGACAGGATACCCTGTGCGATATAGGCGGCGATGCCCGCGCCGGCGATAAGAAGCAGCACTCCCGCGGTCAACAGTAATTTGAAGTTGCTTCTTCGGCGCTTGATAACGATAGACACGGACTGGTCCGGAAAGACAAACAAGGTGTCTTTGGGCCTCGGATAGACTTCCTCGACCGGCCCGCCGATTTCATCCTCATCTGCGGTCACCACTCGCGAGGGAAGGGGCGGGGAACCGTTTGAAACCGCGGAAGAGGCCCGGGGCGGGTCCGCGCCCTCCAGGATTTTCGCGGCCTCCTTCTTGGTCTGGCGTTGGGATTGCTGGCGCGCAATCTTCAAGGCCTCCTCCTGGGTGCTGGTTTGGGAACTGCCCGACAGGGTGGTGTTCAAGGAAAACAATTGATTGACCTGGGCCGGTTGGCTGGGAACAGCGGGCTTTTCCTTTTCTCCTTCAGCAGGCGGCGCCTGGGTATCCTGAAGGGCAAACATCTCCTCTTCCGGTTCTTCAGGCTTGGACAGGCCCTGTTCCAGTTGTTCAAGTTTCTTCTCGATCTCCCTTAGTTTCTGGATGCGCGCCGATTCCCCATGATTGGCCGGGCGCGTCACCGGAGCGGGAACAGGTTCGTTGTCCGTTTTAGGCACAGAAGGTACGGACTTCTCCCCTCCGTTTACAGGAGAAGCGCCGCCGGGGACAGGTTTGGGCTGTTGCCCGTTTTCTATCGCCGGGCGGATTGGCCCGGACTCTTTCTCCAGTTGTTCCTGCACCAACCGTTTTAACGCTTCGAGTTCCTGACGGTACTGGGCCTGCTTTATGTTGTTTTCCGCTTCATCTCGCTGCATTATATTTCGTCTCCACAACCGGGGCGGCTGACCCCTTTCGATTCCGTCCGATAGCAAGCGCGCAAAAAACAAGGCGCATGGCATCCTCTGGAAAACACACCGCCGACATTGTACCCTTGGCGTGTCGCCTTCGGATACATGCCGCCGGAACCGCGCAAGGCCTTCCACACTCATTCGACTTCATGGGGAAGAGCGCCGTCCTTCCGTCGCGGATGCGACCCATGGTATTCTTTCACATCATCGGAATCATGGCCGTAACTTGGCCCGACGCGACTCAAGACGCCCTTATAATACCTGAATGGACCGGAAATACGGAATTCGGTCCATGCTGCCCCGGAACAAAGGGCCGCATGGTAAGCGCCGTGCCGCCTCCTGAGAAATGCATTCTGTAATATCCTGAAAATTGAGATATGAGGAAAAGCAAATTTTACCCTTGTCATTGCGAGCAAATCACCCCGACGTGGCGGGGTTTATTTTGAAAGAAACGGCTCCTTATGTTAAGTATTTACGGTTCAGTCAGCAAGCAGTTATAAGCCGATAGTCACTGGTGCCAAATGTGCCCGTTTGCGAGCATGGCTTCCGGCGATGACGTTTTTTTATTTGGTGAAGAGCGTTCGTCTCTATCCCGTTTAGGAGATTTTCCTACATCGTATCGTCGGGCTGCTGATTGTACCCTACCATTTAACCCAACATAAGGAGCAGAAACATGGCAAAAGTACAGTGTAGCACCCGCAGGAAATCCAAGCAATATCGTAAACGTCATGGCCGGAAAATGCCCAAGAATCTTGAGGTTGTCAATCCGGATGCTGCCGGTATTGATCTCGGTGGTGCGGTCCATTACGTGAGTGTTCCTGATGACCGTTGCGCAGAGCCTATAAGGCATTTTGGGTGTTATA
>JAKJCY010000215.1 GCA_022706235.1 Candidatus Hydrogenedentota bacterium
TGGGTGTGGTTTTTAATTCAAGTTCCCGAGGATTCCCGCCCGTGTAGGCTGCAAGCAATAGCCGCAGCGCGCCCCGTCCCACCATGCTGCGGCATCGGTCATCTTCCGGGCGGAACCGGGCTGCCCGCTTGTGTTCTACCGGGCGGAGCAGCCTCGCATACTCCTGCAAAAAGGCTCTGTGCCGGGACAGGTCCACGCGCCACAGGTGCACTTGAGCGGTGGAGTGTACCGGGGGACGCTTGCGCTCCAGCCAGTTGTCCGTCTGTTTATTCATGGCCTTCCAACAATTGCGCCAAACATGCCGCAACCTGGCCAATGCCGCGCGGTCCCAGCAATTGGGAGTGATTGGACTGTATGGGATGTACGCGCACGGAACCCCGGACGTACTTGCTCCATCCAAGGGTCGGATCATTATGTGTCGGGAAAAAGCGACTCAGTTCCGTGGCACGCAGCAGATCCACCGTACCTGCATATGCGCCGGGTTGATATGCGCGGTGTGTTTTTTCATGGGCATAGTATAAATAGAATATGCGTCGCACTTCAGGCAGTTCCATACTGCGCAAGACATCGCTTTTTGACGCTACTGCCACCGCGCCGATGCGGCGCAGCATCAGGGCGGCGTACCGGGCGCGGACATAGTCTCCCCATCGTCTTTTGGAAGCCTCAGGGGCGATCGCAAGCAACCCCATCCCGTCCATAACAAAACTTGCCGTTGCCGGAACCAGGGAAAGGCCTATGAACAAATAGCGAACAAGCCTGGACAATGCCGCGCCCCAGTTTCTGCGCACGGACCGCCCCTCGAATACGGCATGGGCATCCAAAAGGATAAGCCGCCGTACGGATTCTCCAGCAGCGGTAAGCTGGCACGCAACCTCGTACGCTAAGGTGCCGCCAAAACACCAGCCGCACAGGTGATAGGGCCCATGGGGCTGCACCCGCTGGATGATTTCGACGACCCCGGCGGCAATATCCTTCATGTTTCTAAACGGGTCCAGGGATGGGTCCAGGGCGGGATCCTGGAGTGCGTAGAGGGGTTGTTCCGGACCAAGATACGAAGCCAGGGGATAATACATGAATACGGCCCCTCCCGCCGGCCAGAAACAAAATAATGGCGGACGCGATCCGTTTGGCTGAATTGGCACCAGGGAGTCTTTCAGTTGCAGCGGTCCCTGGTTGTTTGAAAATCGCCCGTTATCGATTGCGGCAGCCAACGCGCTCAACCTGGGGTCCGCAAAAAAAGAGACGGCGGAAATATCACGGGAGAACTCTTTCCGGACGCGTTCCAGAAGGTTCATTGCGAGAAGGGAATGACCGCCCGCGTCAAAAAAATTCTGGTGCCGGTCGCGTACAGGTGCGCCAAGTATTTCGCTCCATATATGCATTAACGCCCGTTCCGTATCGGTCCGGGGGAGTTCGCCCGCTTCGGCGGGAACCGACGCTGTCATGGGTGCGGGTAATGCGGCAAAATCCACCTTGCCGTTCGCAGTCAAGGGTAGGCTGTTTAGAATTATGCAAGCATGGGGCATCATGTATGCGGGCACCTGTTGGCGCAGATGACGTAATAGATCCGCTTCACAGAGTGACAGATCATCCTTGGGAACCACATAGGCCACAAGGGTATTCTCGCCGGCCTCTTCCCGGAGCATCACCACGGCGTCCGCCACGGCGGGATAACGCCTTACGGCGTGTTCAATTTCGCCGGGCTCTATGCGATAGCCGCGAATCTTCACCTGCCGGTCAACGCGCCCGATAAATTCAATAGAACCCTCTGCACGTTGTAACACCCTGTCGCCCGTGCGATACAGGCGCGCGCCTGCAGTTCCCGGTATTACGCATGTCATGAAGGCTTTATTTGTTTGCACCGTATTGTTTAAATAGGCCCTGGCAAGTCCATCACCACCCAGGTACAGTTCCCCCGGAACGCCTGGTGGCAGGCAGCGCCCGTTTTCATCGAGCACATAGGCCGTTGTATTCGCGACGGGCAAGCCTATGGGAATGGTTGTTGTCCCCTTGGGAACCTCGTTCACGACGTGGTACGTGGCGAAGGTGGTGGATTCCGTCGGCCCATACACATGAATCAGAGTGGTGTGCGGACAGTGTCGCCGTACTGCGGCAACCGGCGCGGGGGCCGCATTTTCGCCGCCAAAGAGCAATACCCGGAGCGATGTGAATATCGTGGGGTGTGTCTGGGCAATTTGATTAAACAGTGCCGTTGTCAGGAACATCACCGTGACCTGTTCGCGCAGAAGCAGCGTCTGAAGGCGCGAAGGGTCAAAAAGATCCTGTGGTTCGATGATGACAAGCCGGGCACCATTTGCCAAGGCCCCCCATATCTCGAACGTGGCGGCATCAAAGGCAGGGGAAGAGGCATGGGCGACGATATCATCGGGAGAAATTGAGATATAATTGGTCTGCCGTACCAGGCGCGCAATGCTCCTGTGTTCAACACAGACACCCTTGGGCTCGCCGGTAGAACCGGACGTAAAGATGATATAAGCCAGCGTTCTCCCGTTCCCTTTAGCAATCACGTTTCCGGGGACCATTCTTGATTCGGCGACAGGATCGCCTTCGCAGCAGATGACGTTCAGGCCTCTGATATCCTTAAAGGTATGCGCATCCCGCACATTAGTGAGGATGATCCTCGCGCCGGATGCTTCCAACACTTTTCGCCAGCGGGCGGCCGGACTCTCCGGGTCCAGGGGGAGATAGGCGCCCCCCGCTTTGAGGACAGCCAGGAGACTTATCACAAAGTCCACGCTTCGCGGCAGATTTACGGCGATACCCTCTTCGGCACGGACGCCTTCCAGGATAAGCCTCCGTGCAAGAAGGTCAGCCCGCTTATTCATTTCAAAATAGGAAATCTGGGTATCCCCTGCTGTGATGGCTATTGCCTCCGGTGTTTTTCCCACCCATTCTCCGACCAGATCATTTACAGTACACTCGCGTGGGTAATCTGACGCCGTGTCGTTCACCCTGTTCAGAAAGTCCGCAGCCTCCCGGTCGTTCCATAATTCAATATCGCGCAAAGCGGTATCAGGTGAACTGGCGGCACAGTGAAGTACCTGCCGCCATCCGTGCAACATTGTCCGCATCAATGACGCTTCAAATCGTTCCCGAGCGTATATCAGGCGTGCGTTGAGGCTGGTTCCCGTATCAAAGACATGTAATTCGATATCAAAACGGGTGGTGATCGCCGGCGCTGGCTCGATGATGGCTGAAGCATCTCCGAAAGCCAGAGCCGCCTTGGGCGCCTCATGGAACGCAAACACACTTTGAAACAACGGATGCATACCTGCACGGCGATCCACGTGCAGATGGTCCACCACCGTTTCGAAAGGAATCTCCGCATGGGCAAGCGCCTCATGCACAGTGTCGCGCAACCGAAGCAGAGCCTCCTCGAAAGAGGCTCCGGGGTCCAGGTGCGGACGGAGTGTCACCATGTTTACAAAGCAGCCGCATATATCTTCAAAACGCCTGCGGACTCGATTGGCTACGGGCGTGCCCACCGCAACATCATCCCTGTTCGCATAGTGCTGCAGAACAGCCAGGAAACCCGCCACGGTGGCGCAAAACAGTGTTGTGCCTTTCTCGCGGCACAGATTTCTCAGGGATTGCGTCAAATCGGGCGCAATATCAATGACCACCTCCGCGCCTTTCCAGTCAGCAAATTCCTTTTCCGGGCGTTTCATCGGAAGGTGGGTTTCCGGCAGGCCGCGCAGGGTTTCGGCCCAAAACTCCAGTGCGCGCGCCTTGGCCGCTGTATTATCCTGCCTCTGTTCCCATAGCGCATAATCCGCATACTGCCAGGGGGCAGGCCTGGTGTCCGGCGTCTTTCCCTCTGCATACGCCGTATAATGGTCTGCAAGTTCTTTCAACACGTTTACCAGCGACCAGCCGTCCACAGCGATATGATGCAGCGTGAGTACCAGGAGATGGGCATCCGCGCTTAGTTTCACCAAGCTCGCGCGAAGCATTGGCCCCTGTGCCATATCAAACGGCACAAACAGGTCTTGCCGGGCGATTACATCGGGCGAGGAAGCGTCAGTGGGGCTGTAAAATGTCAGAGGGCACGCTATGGGCGGGTGAACTACCTGTATAACCCCTTCTTCCCCGCTTATATACCCTGTCCGCAGGATTTCATGCCGTGCAATCAGGGTATCCAATGCCCTTGCAATCCGTTGGCGGTCCAAGGCACCCTGGAGCCTTAACACGGTCTGAACGGCATATACAAATGGAACCTCGGACAATGTACAGCCAATCCAAATGCGCCTTTGTGCAGAGGATAACGGCACGGACGGGGGACGCCGCAGCGGAGATTCCGGCAAATCCCGGATGTCGGCGTGTGTGCGGTGTTCCTGCAACAACTGCGCCAGCATCGCCCTTTTTTCTTCAGAGGAAAGTCCGGTCAGGGTGTTGGGAAGATTCATGCCAGTTCCTCACGGTCTTTCAGCAGCCGCGCCAGCAGCGTGTCCACCTCTTCATCCGAGAGGGACTGAACATCGATATCCGGATGGATTGCCGTATGACGTTGTATCCATGCGGCAGCCCCGGCGACGGTAGGCCATTCGAAAAGCGCTTGTAAGGGCCAGGATACCCCGTACCTTTCCTGGATGCGCGCGACCCATCGCATAGCTGCCAGCGAATTGCCGCCGATTTCAAAAAAATTATCGTGTGCTCCTATATGTGAAATCCCCAGCAATTCCGAAACGAGTGCCGCCAATTCAATTTCCAAGGGTGTCTTTGGGGCGTGGCGGACCGCTTGGGCCACCATTTCCGGGCGGGGTAGTGATGCGCGGTCCACCTTCCCGTTCGCGGTGATGGGGAACCGGTCCAGCACGATGCACGCCCGGGGCAGCATATACGCGGGAACCTGTTGACGTAAATAACGTAATAGTTCCGCGTTCTCAGGACAGGTCCCGCTTCGCGCAGTGACATATGCCACCAGGTAGTTGTTCTCGGTCTGCTCCTGGATGAGTTCCACGACCACACCTGTCACCATCGGGTGGCGACGCAGCACATACTCGATTTCGGCGGGTTCGACGCGAAACCCGCTCAACTTTACCTGGCGGTCTTTACGGCCCACAAAATCGAGGCTGCCGTCAGGACGCTGCAGAACCACATCACCTGTACGGTAGAGGCGTGTTCCGGCAAAGGGCGGTGATGGGACGGCGATGAATCGTTCCCGCATCCGTTCAGCGTCTTTCAGATAGCCCCGGGCGAGACCATCGCCGCCGATATATAGTTCACCGGGAAGTCCGGGTGGAACCAGGTAGCGGTGTTCATCCATTACATAGACATGCACATTGGCTATGGGTTGTCCGATTGAAACCCGCCTGGCGCCTTTCTCAATCTTGTCGACCACATGGAATGTGGCATAGGTTGTCGCTTCGGTGGGTCCGTATAAATGGACAAGGCGACGCGGGGCACCCTGATGGAGAATCGCCGCCACTGCGGCAGGATAGGCCATTTCGCCGCCAAATAAAAGGATGTTGAGGGAAGCGTACAGATCCGGCTGTGCATAGGCATAGTGATTCAATAAAGCCGTTGTGACGAGCATGACGGATATATGATGCTTCAGGAGCAGGGCTTTTAAGCGGTGTCCCTCCAGAAGGATATCACGGGGAATAATGACCAACCGCGCACCATTTGTCAGGGCTCCCCAGATTTCAAATGTTGATGCGTCAAATGCGGGCTGGGAAGCCTGGGCGACGACATCTGCCGGGCACACCCGGCCGTAGTTTTCATTTTGCGTTAGATTTACAATCGCCCGGTGTTCCACACAAACCCCCTTCGGTATTCCTGTCGAACCGGAGGTATACAATATATAGGCCAGTGCCTCGCCGCCAAAATCAATACTTAACGGGTTCCCATGCCGGGATTCAAGGACTGATTCCTCGTCAAGTATCATTACGCCAGGCGGATGATCTTCGCTGAGCTCCCTGGCCCGTTCCGGGTCTGTGATCAGGAGAGAGGCGCCGGCATCCCGGATAAGTTGCAGGGAACGCGCACAGGGAGCGTTCCGGTCCAAGGGCAGATAAGCCGCGCCCGCTTTCAAAACCGCTAACAGCGCCACAATAAGTTCAATACCGCGTTCCATATCCACGGCGACAATGGCCCCCGGTCTGACTCCGGCAACGGCAAGATTCCTCGCCAAGACGCCCGCTTGCTCGTTCAGCCGGGCATAAGTAAGGGTCTTTTCCCGATGCTGGATGGCTATCGCCTCGGGAGTAGATAAGGACCACTTTTCGACCAGCCCATGTACGGTGCTTTGCCGCGGGTAACCTCTGCGGGTGTCATTCCAGGCGGCCGCTTTCTGGAAAGCTTCTTCCTGAGACCAAAGCTGCAGTTCGTCGATGCGAACGTCCGGACGTGCCATGCCATCCTCAAGAAGGGCGGTATAATACCGGGCGAACAACGCCGCTTCCGTCGTGTCAAACAGCGAGGAATGAAACTCCACGCTACCCTTGAACCCCTCGGGAAATTCCTTCAGCGACAGGTGCAAGTCAAACTGTACCGCTCCGGGATGCACCGGATAGCGCTTTAGTTGAAGCCCTGTGTCACCGGGGCGCGGGCCGGGCATGTTATGCAGGGCGAAAGAGACATTAAACAGAGGGGACGGGCTGGAAGCCCTGTCTGGATTCAGGGCAACAACCAGCTGCTTGAAAGGTACATGCTGATGTTCGAAGGCCTGCAAGACGGTATCCCGCACGCGGGCTACCAAGGTGCGGAAGGTTGGCGTGTCCGTAAAATCGGCTGTCATTACAATGGTACCTGTTGCCTCACGGAAAAATCTACTCGAAACGGTATTCGTTGCCTCACGGAAAAATCTACTCGAAGTGGTTTTCGT
>JAKJCY010000216.1 GCA_022706235.1 Candidatus Hydrogenedentota bacterium
CCCGCATGAAGTCCGCCATAAACGTGAATACGTGCGTCCAGGGAGGCATATTCCTGAAGAATGAGGTGCGAATCGTCGGTGGAACCGTCATCCACGGCCACCAGTTCCCAGTTCTCGTACTGCTGATGAATCAGCGAATCCAAGGCTTCAGCCAAGGTCCGCCCGGCATTGTAAACCGGCATGATAACGGAAATATGGGGGGAGGTCCGCATGGACATCAGCGATCCCGACCAGGTTAACCATAACAACTGCACGGGCGGGACAAGGCGGTCCTGTCGCGCCCGGCGCGACAAACGGCCTCTTCCCCCGTTACAGCGAACTGACAGGCGTATCAAACTGCTGTAAGAAAGGATAGACCCGTTCCGTGATAAACTGACGGGTATGTTGCAGGTTCGTTAGAAGAGGTTCCACGTTATCGGCGCCGATGGCCTGGCGCCCGAACACAGTTTTCACTTCCACGAACACCTCGTTGTTGCTGTGCCGGAAAGATTCAATATTGAGATGCAACACGCCGGCATGCTCACTGGTTTCCGGAAATACGAACCGCAGGCCGCCGGTGGCTATGGGTCGCTGAAAGAACGGATTGACCCTCCCAGCCAACTGGCAGGCATTATCCAGGAGAAAAACGCGGGCATCCTCATAATGAGTCAGGGCGAACGTGGAACGGACCGTTACGGAATGCACAACGATCTGAGAGGCGCCCCGCGCTTTCATAATCATGGGCGCCGCAAGCCGCAGTTTTTCCGTGTACGTACTCAGAGGAATGTCCGCCCATTCTTCCACCATCAGTTCCCGGTCCGGCAAAAAAACCAACAGGGATTGCGCCTTGCCGCGCTGAGAATAGAATTTGGCCTGAACGGCTTCATTCATGTCAATATTGTCGTAGGCTGCCCGAGTTTGCGACAGGTCGTAGTAAAGCTTCTGCAACTCCTGACGTTTCAAGGCAAGGGGACGGTGAATCATTTCCACGCAAAAATGAATAACTCGGTCTTCTGACTGCATAAAACCACCGTATCCCTTGTAATGGCCCCCGTCAGGCGGGCCGCCGGTTTGAGGCCTCTCATTCTGGAAGACGCTTCCCTATTCAACAATCACATTGTCCAGGAAAAGCACGGATTGCATGGATTTAGCCTCGGGATTTATAACGGTTGAGAAGCTGGAATACATGAATGTAAGGACGGTATTGCGCCCATCGGCCAAATCGCTGATATCCACAAATACCGGCTGGTAATTCATGAACAAGAAGGCGTCCGTTTCATCCCACTCGGCAAGCACGAGGCCGTCAAAAAGCACCTGGAATCGAAATGGGATGTCGGCCTGGGGTATGGCCATATCAAACTTCAGGTACGCCTCCTGCCGCACGGGCAATTGAATTTCCTGAAAGAGCGTCCCCGACTCATAATTAAACAGGGGAGAATTGCCAAACCACGCCCAGCGGTTACCGCCGGCGGAACTGATTCCATTCACGGTACCACAGGAATTGATATCACATAAAATGGTCATACTGGTCAGAGATACGGCGGTCCACTCCTCGGACCCTAATTCAAAATCACCATTCTTAACCGCGACCGTTTCCGTTTCACCCTCACCCGTACCCTCGCCCTCTTGCCCCGGGTCCGGATAGATGGGCGCAAACTCCGCCAGAATGGTTTCATCCGCATAGACCCGCTTGCGCGTCGGATTGATGGTGGTGTTCATACCCGTACCCACCCATCTCTGAAATTTAAACCCTTCATTGGGAATGGCCTCCAGAGAAACTTCCGTGCCGGAAAAATAGGTAGCCCGGTCAGGATCTATCGTAATAGTACCACCCGTAATAGGCGTCACCGAAAGCGTCAACACATGGTAAGCGTTAGGCGGACATCCCGACAACAACCCCATGGCCGCCAGCGATAAAACGCCGGTCATTACCAAGGCACTCCGTTTTTGAGACATAAGCCGGTCTCCCTTTAGTTGAATACGTTTTTGGCTTTTCAACATCCTGACATATTACTTTGTCCCCCCGCCGGGGGCATGCGGCTATTGCCGGTTCAGGAGTTGGCCTAAATTACGAAATACTTCAATAATAAAATTCAATAAATCAAACAGGTCGAACAGGAAGTCCATAATATCTGTTTCATTCGCCTTATTCATTGCTGTTCTCCTTGACCGGCGCATCTGCCGGAACGGCCTCTTGCCGCATCTTTTCTGTCAACTCCTGATGTTCACCATCCAACAGGCCCAGGCTGATACCGGTGGCATGGTGGAGCACCTGCCAGCTGCGCTGGAGCCCCACCCGGGCCTGGGCCAAGGTTCCCATGGCTTGTACAAAGTCATTCTGCGCCTGATTGAGCTGCACCAGCATGGCCTTGCCCGCCTTGTATTCCTTATCGACGAGGTCACGGTTCTTACGGACACATTCCGCCGCGTTGCGGCTTAGCTGCAGCGATTCCTGGGCTATTTTCAGGTCTAAAAGTGCCTTCTGCACCTCTGCCGCGATTTTTTGTTCCGTTTCCGTCACTTGCCACTCGGATTCACGCCGCGCATGTTTGGCCTCCCGCAGTTCCGCCCGTCGCCGGCCACCCGAAAACAGGTTCATGGACGCATTAATGCCCACGGTACTCAACATGCGGTCGCCGCTGAACCCCGTTTCATCTATGTTGGTAGTTTGCGCGGCCCCAAACAGGGCGATTTGTGGTGTAAACTTCGCATACTCGCGGCGCACATTGGCCTGGGCGCGTTTCAACCCCAATTCCCGCTGTTCCATGTCGGGGCGATAGGCATAGGCAAGCGCCAGCATGGCGTCCTTCTCGGGAAGCATCATGGTTTCCGGCGTTTCCGATTCGAGCGGCGCCAGTTGGACCGTGTCGGGCAAATACCCTTCCGGGTATCCCAACAGTACGGCCATGGCGATACGCGCCAGTTCATATTCACGCCTCGCGCGAAGCAGGTTGGCCTTGGAGGCGTACAGAGCGGTTTCAAAATTCAAGACATGACTGGTGGGGCCCCGCCCGATTTCCCGCCGCGCCTTGGCCTCCTTGACCAACCGGGTAAAAAAGGTGATGGCCGACTCGGCAATCATCACTTGCTCACGCGCATATTGTCCCCCATAATAGGCCTGTGCAATGGCGTCAAGCAGGATACGCTGCCCGTCGCGGTAGGCGGCCCGCGCTTCCCCATACCCGTGTTTCGCCATGGCATTGGTGAATTCCCGGGCAAACCCGTCAAATAAAAGCCAGCCTGCGGTAAGGTTAACGGAAGAACTTTCCTGGGGACTTTCAACAAAATCCCGGGCTATATCCACAACGTCTTCCGTATCATTCAGGTATTGGCGTATGGTACGCCGGTCCCCAAGGCTGAGCGTGGACGAGGTCACATAATAGGCGTATAATTCATGGCGTATGGTGCGCAGCGTTTCATCGGTTTCATCCAGATATTCGTTGATCGGCTCGGTGTATTCGGAAGGCAGCCAGGTGAAGGTATACCGATAATTCAGGTCTATCTGGGGGAAATACATGGACCGGGCTTTGGAGACAAACTGGCGGGCCTGTTCCACCCGCTCGGCGCCTGCGGCCAGGGAAGGATTCCGGGCCAAGGCCTGCCGCTGGGCCCCGACCAAGTCCAACACTACGGCGGCCGGTTGCAAAATGCCCGTATTCGCTTCAAGGCTCCCGGATGGTGTCTCCGCTGCTTCCGCACCTTCCAGCAGCACGGCTTCAGCAGCGCTCACATCAGGGGCTTCGCCTTCCGGGCTTTCGGTCTCTTCGCTGACATCCGTGGCGTCCACCACGCCGACATCCCCGGAACGGCCAGGGAGGTCAAGAGAGCTTATGTCGCCCGGCGGCGGGCCGCCGAAGGAAGGTGTATCACCTGAATTACCGGACAAGTCCTGCGCACCGAGGCCGGACGCGACCAGCAGCAAGACTAGCAACAAAGGCGTCTTGCCCGGATACCGCTCAACATGCGGGGCTCGTTTGGGTCCAAAAAAAAGCATGGTTTTCTTTTCGGGGAACATCCTGTACACTGCACTATTCGATAAGATTTCGAAACCGGGCGGGTTCAACCTCCTCCGGCGTTGGCATGACACCGTGCAGAGCCCAATGGGCAACACGCCGGGCATCATTAATGATACATAAAGTACAGGGAACAATCAATAAAGACACCAACATGGAAAAGGCCACGCCGGCGCTCATGGCGAGCGCCATGGGAATCAGCATTTGCGCCTGGGTGTCTTTTTCCAGCATTAACGGGGCGAGGCCGCCGACAGTGGTAGCCGTGGTCAGGAAGATGGCGCGGAACCGCCGGGCACCGGCCCGGCGTACCGCCTCATAGAACGATTCACCTTCCGAGATGTACGTATTGACACAGTCCACGAGAACAATACTGTCATTTACCACCACGCCGGACAGGGCGACAAAACCCAAAATGCTCATTATGCTGATGTCGTAACCAAACATTAAATGACCGAAGAGTGCGGCGGCGGATCCGAAGGGTACGGCAATCATCACCACAATGGTCTGAATATAAGAGCGGAACGAGGCGGCCACAAGCACGAAGATGCCCAAAAGGGCCAGGGGATACGCAATGGCCAGATAATCCAGCGCTTCGCGAAAATCCTGCTGGTCGCCTTCAAAAGACAGGGAGATGCCCGGATATTTGTGAACCAGTTGTGGCAGGAACCCGCTCTTGAGTTCAGCAACGATCTCATTGGCGTTGGCACGGGAGATGTCCACCTCGGCGGAAACGGCGACGCGCCGCTGGCCGTTGGTTCTCTGGATGGAGGTCACCCCTGCCTTATATTCAAGGTCGGCCACCGAGGTAAGCGGCACTTCCTGTACCTTGGGCGGCAGATCGGGCAATCCAGTACCCAGTTTCATCTTGGCCTCATTCATGGCCGTAGTCGTCATGACCCCCTTGTGAGGCATGGATACACGTACACGCATCTTTTCCAGATCGGAAACCTGCGTGCGTTCCTGTTCGGGGTAACGCAGCCGTATACGAAGATTATTGTCGCCGCGCTGGACACGCATTAATTCCTCGCCAAAATACCCGGTAAAGATTTGTTTCGCCAAATCATAGACATGCAGTCCCAGGGCGCGGGCTTCCGGCTTTAATTTCAGGTTGATCTCCTTTTTGCCCACCCGGAAATCATCCTTGATCTGGTAAAGACCTTCGTATGTGCCCAGTTTTTCTTTCAGTTCGGTTGCCGCCGCCCCAAGCTGGTCCAGGTCTCTTCCCTTCATCCAGATATCTATCGGCCTGCCCGGCGGACTGGTAGTTTCATCCCCACGAATCGTGAGGGATATTGCACCGTTGATTTCACCGATTTCCCGTTCCCAGGCGGCCATGAGCTCGGTGATGTGGATATTGCGTTTCACTGAATCCAGCAGTTCGACACGCACGGTCCCATAGTGAGTGCCCAGGCTAATCTGGCCCTTTTCATCCAAGTGGGCGCCCGTGAGCGAAAAGACATTATGAAGCATCGGTTCTTCCACGGAAACAGGATACAATTCGGCAAGACGGCGCGCCGCCTCCTCGATACGGATGACCGTGGCCGTGGTCACGGCCATGGTCGTGCCGCTCGGAAACTCTACGGAAGCGGCCATGCTGTTGCCGTCAATCTTGGGAAAGAAATCCACCTTGACAAAACCGCCGGAAAACAGCCCCCAGGAAATTAGCAGCACGGCAAGGGCAATGGAGGCGGTAACGTAACGCCAGCGCAGCGTCCACCAGACAAAGGGTTCATAACGTCTCTCAATGAACCGTTCAAGTCCCCGGTTGGTATACCGATGAAAGGCCAATCCTATCCGGGACACGATGTTCTTGCTCTTGTCCGAAACATTCATGTCAGGCAGATGGTTCAAATGGGCGGGAAACAGGAACAGACATTCAATCAGTGAAAAAATAAACGCCGCAATCGTGACGACCGGCAACGTTCCGGCGAGACGCCCCACGAAACCGGGAATAAAAAACAAGGGGACAAAGGAGACCATGTTGGTGGTGGTTGAGGCGATAATGGGCAGGCCCACCTCGGCAACCCCTTCCACAGCGGCCTTTATGGGCGGCAGGCCCCGTTTCCGCGCGGTATAGATGGCTTCTCCGATGACAATGGAATTGTCCACGACAATGCCCAGCACTATTACCATGCCGAACATGGTAATCATGTTCAAGGTGATGTCGTAGTACAGCATCACGATGAAGGTGCCTGCGAACGCCATGGGCACATTGATGGACACCCAGAAACTCAGGCGGATATCCAGAAGGAGCCATAACAGGATGAACACGACGATAAGCCCGGAATAGCCGTTTCTTACGAGCAGGTCGATACGGTTTTTCAGCAGAGGCGCGAACCGAGCCCAAGGCTCCAGATTCATACCCTCGGGCAGCTCACGATTCTTGCGTTCCACGTATTCCCGCAGTGTACGGTCAATCCCAATCGTGTCTTCTTCATCCGTTTTCAGGATATGCAGGATGACCGCGTTTTTCCCGTTGAACCGGGTTACTATGTCCGTGTCGGCGAATCCATCGGTAACCGTGGCAATGCGGTCCAGGGTAATATGATATCCCTCTGGACGTGCCAGGATAACGATGTTCGCGAAGTCTTCCGCCGTGTAGTTGCGCCCCAGCGTGCGCAGGCGGATATGCTCGCCTTCCGTGCGGATGGTGCCGCCGGGGGCGTTCAGGCTGTTCGCCTTGATGGCCAAGGCCACCTGTTCGAGGGTGATGCCGTACTCCCGCAGTTTTTCTTCGGAAACCTCAATGATGATTTCCCGGTCACGTTCCGCCAGCTTCACCTGGCTGATACCGGGAAGCGCGATAATCTCATCCTTGATTTTCTG
>JAKJCY010000217.1 GCA_022706235.1 Candidatus Hydrogenedentota bacterium
GGCCTTCAGCAATTTCGACACACTTCTGGCGCCTTTTATTCGTCATGACGGCATTACGTATAAACAAGTGAAACAGAAGTTGCAGGAATTCGTTTTTAATTTGAATGTGGCTACGCGGGTCGGTTTTCAAACTCCCTTCACCAACCTGACCATGGACTTGGTGCCCCCTCGTTCGCTTGCGGACCAGAATGTCATCCTCGGGGGGGAAGTGCTGGACACGACCTATGGCGATTATGCGGAAGAAATGGTGATGCTCAACTGCGCCTTCCTTGAAGTGCTTTCCGAAGGGGATGCCAAGGGGCGTGTTTTCAGTTTCCCGATACCCACGTATAACATCACCCCGGAATTTGACTGGGATGCCCCGGGGTTGGACCGCCTGTGGGAAGTAACCGCGCGCTATGGTATTCCCTACTTTGCCAATTTTATAAATTCCGAAATGTCCGCCGATGATGCACGCAGCATGTGCTGCCGGCTCCGTCTCGACATGCGCGCCCTTGAAAAACGCGGCGGCGGGCTGTTCGGCGCCAATCCGCTCACCGGTTCCGTCGGCGTGGTAACCATCAATATGCCCCGTCTAGGATACGTGTGTGAAGATGAGCAAACGTTCATGAAAAGGCTCTATGCTCTCATGGATGTGGCTCGGGACAGCCTTGAAACCAAGCGCCGCATCCTGGAAGCCTTTACGGATAAATATTTATATCCGTACACGCGCTTCTATCTTCGCGACATGCATAAACGCCATGGGACCTATTGGCACAACCATTTCTCCACCATCGGGCTCGTGGGTATGAATGAGGCGTGCATGAATCTGCTGGGTTGCGACGTGGGAACCGAGGAGGGGCGGGCCTTCGCCGCCCGCGTCCTGGATGGCATGCGGGACCGTTTGGCCGAGTATCACGAAGAAACCGGCAATCTGTATAACCTGGAAGCGACCCCGGCCGAGGGGACTTCCTACCGGCTTGCCCGTCTTGATCAGGAACGGTATCCGGGAATTGTTTTTGCCAATCATGAGAAAGTGGAACAGGGTGCGGAACCCTTCTATACCAATTCCACACAGCTGCCGGTCGACTATACCGACGATATTTTCACCGTGCTGGACTTGCAGGATGACTTGCAGACCAAGTATACGGGTGGCACAGTGCTGCATTTCTTTCTCGGCGAGTCCGTAGCGGACCCGCAGGCGGTGAAGCAATTCGTCAAACTGGTGTGTGAGAAGTACCGCCTGCCTTATTTCACACTGTCGCCCAGTTTTTCCGTTTGTCCCCAGCACGGTTATCTGCGCGGGGAACAGCCTTGCTGCCCTCACTGTGATTTGGAGACGGAGATTTATTCCAGAATTGTCGGGTACCTGCGGCCGGTCAACCAGTGGAACGAAGGAAAACAGGCCGAATTCAAAATGCGCACCCGCTATTCGCTCGATCCGGTGCCGGGCGCAGATTCGGCACTTATGGTTACAAACAGCGCATGAAATACATCTGAAACGCTTGAGGCGCCGCCATGTGGTTCGGAGGCTTTCAGCCTTTTACTTTAAGCGATTACCCCGGCTGTGTCGCGGCGATTGCGTTTGCCCAAGGGTGTAATTTCCGCTGCCGTTTCTGCCATAACACCACCTTGCTGCATACGCCCGTTCACAACGTCGGTCTTATGAACGATGATTTTGTTGTGAAGGAACTGGAAAATCACAGGGGCAGTCTGAAAGGGCTCGTGGTGAGCGGGGGAGAGCCGACGCTTCAGGAGGATCTGCTTCACTTCCTGTCGCGGATAAAGGATTTGGGGTACAAGGTAAAATTGGATACCAATGGCAGTCGCCCCGGGGTTATTCAGCGCTTGTTGAAGCAAGAACTGCTGGATTATGTTGCCATGGATGTGAAATCAACCATGGAAGGCTATGCGGGGTTGTGCGGGGTGCCTGTTTCCACCGATGACATCCTGGCAAGTATTGCGTTGATTGCCGCCTCAGGGATATCCCATCATTTTCGCACCACATTCGGGGCGCCCTTCATGACAGAGGAAGCGTTGACGCAAATAAAATCACTTATACCTCCGGGTTCATCTCATATAATCCAGACGTTTAAACCTGAGTTCGCCCTTGACCCGGAACTGCGGGGCGGCCGCCCGTCTCAATAACGCACGGGTTTCCTTTCACGGTGTGAGGATGGTGGCGAGACTGCCGGTTCGAGATGTCCCTGGTGCGGGGGGCTGGCATGCTCGCGGTTCTGGAAACAGGTTTATTGGCGTTCATCGCGGACCGTTTCCATGGTTATCGGTCCGGTGATCTGTATCTCCTCGATGTCAGCGCCTTCGAGTCCTTCGTCCACGGAATCGCAAATCAAGACACCGGCATGGACCTCTTTTTGTTGCGATTCGACCTGGATTCGCTTCATTCCGATTGTGTCGGCATTTTCAATCACGATTGCTGCGGTTTTCTTCGGCACAACGCTGTTCTCGGAATAGGAGATTTGGAGGGTATCAATGTGTATGTTCCGGGCTGCTCCAATATAAAGCGCCGGACCGGGAGGGTTCTCAAAACGGTTGTTTCTCAGGGTGATGCCATGAATCGCCCGTTCCTTTGCCAGGCGGCCCCGTTCCGCATGGGTTGTTATCTGTAGGGCGGCGGCCATGTTGTCAACACCATACCAGCGGGAACGCCCCACCTCCCGGATATGATTGCCGGAGATGCTCAAGTCGTAAGGAACGATCCCTTCGGGCGTTTCCGCGTCGTTCCCGACAACAATTCCATAACCGCCAAGGGATTCCATCACATTGTCCTCTATTACGCCCTGTGGCGCTTTTATCACCATGCCATGGCGGCGGTGATTGCGGAAGGTATTTCTCCGTATGATGAAATCAGCGCCGCAGCGCGAAACGTTATGGAGGCTGAGGCCGTGAACCGCTCCCACTTCCAGTTCCGGAAGGGCTTTGTCCAGGGTCACCCGGTATTCGTTATCCGGTCCGGGCACAACGGATTCCGCCTTCGTTTCAAGCAAGATGCGCCCTTCCATCGCGTCGAAGAGTTGTAACCGGTCCCCCGGTTCGATGATGCCGCTGCGGTCGGTTCGCACTGCCGTTTCCGATACAATGGAAGTTACAATATTTGAAGGATAGTAAATGTTGATACCATCGTCCGCCATACTTTCAAAAAGGCATTCTTCAATAACCGGGCCGCGGAGGTTCTGCTGGATGTGGACGGCATCCGCATCGGTGCTTACCAGGCGGTCCGTGTCGGGTTTCCTGCCAACGAACAGGCGGGAGACCGTGATACGGTCGGTGCTGACGGCACCGACCGCAACGCTTTGCGAGGCATAAATGTGCACGTTTCTGACGCCGCTTTCAACGCAGCGCCAGAAAAACACGGCCCCGCCTTTTCCGTGGCGCGCAAGTTGTACAAAACGATCACCCATCCGCAGGTCTGCCAGGCGTTGGGTGTGCTCGGCGGGCGGGAACAGGCGCCAGGCGCGTTTCCCGAGTTGTTCCCATTTTTCGATATAGACAAAATCTGCGGCCCCGGGCTTGAGCGCCGGTTCTTTGGGGCTGAAGATCATGCCCCATTTACCGTCCGGATCAGGAGCATTGGCGAACCAGGGCTCTGATAACAGGGCGTATCCGGGGTCTATCGCCAGGTCAAACCATCCGCCTTTCGCGTTCACGACAAGAACCCGGCCTTGGGTATAAGGCAGGGGGTCATAATCGATGGACAGGTCTTCAACCCACAGGTCTTCTCCGGAAGAAAAGAAGAATGTTCCGATGGAAGGCCGGCCCACAATTAACCGCGTCTCCGGGCCTTCTCCCCGGATGATCAGGTTTCGCGCATGATCGACCATGAAAACGGAATGGTCACACCCGTTGCCATCAAGGTAATACGTGCCTTTTTCGAGTTGTATTATCGCGGGCGTTTGTTCCTTAATGATCTGGTGGATTAACGCGGAAAGAGGAGCACCCATATCTTCGCCGGTATCGGGCGTTACCTGAAATTCCCGGGCGGAAACGGTTTTGTAAGAGAGGCCGGATACTGTCGTGCCGTCCGGGGACGGTGCTTCCTCCGCCGTCGCGGCAAATGCTGCTAAAAATATATACACGATAGAAGACGTTTTATACACGGGAATGACCTTCTTCTGTGATAGTGAGACCTCTTACAGTGTACCATAGGCCTGCCTTTACATAACGAATGGCCGCTTCATTTGTCTAACGCGGGTGTTACCCGAAACCTAAAAAAGTAACACTACCTGAGCATAATATGGGACTTCCGGCGCGCCTAAGAACCATGAACGGTGTATTTAATCCTGAATAGCGCCGGTGGCTGTACCGAATTTTATGCGGACGAGGTGCACAAGACCGAAAAAATGAGGGAAAAGTCCCATTTTTCCCCGCCCCGGCATTTAACTTCTTTTTTGTATGAAGGTATTTGAACGATTAAGTACAGACATCGGAGTTGACATAGTTCCTTTCTAAGGGCATACTACTGCAAAACAAGGAGGCCAATCCTATGAGCACCCTGTCACGTCGTTCTTTCACACTTGCGGGCTTTGCATCTTCCCTGGCGTTTGCCGTACCCGGTGTCTCTGAGAAATTATCGGAAGCCTCAAAAGCAAAGCAGCTGCCCAACCTTATTTTTCTTCTTACCGATGACCATCGCTGGGATGGTGTCGGATTTATGAGTAATTCCCAAATCCATACGCCCTGCCTGGATACCTTGGCCGCCGACGGCGTGGTATTCAATAATGCCTACGTGACAACCTCCATTTGCGCGGCAAGCCGCGCCTCGATTCTCTCCGGGCAATATGTCTGCCGGCACGGCATCGATAACTTCGAAAAAACCTTCACCGGCGAACAATTCAAAAACACCTATCCCGTCCAACTGCGCAATTCGGGCTATACCACTGGGTTCATCGGTAAATATGGTGTTGGAACAACCCTGCCGGAAACGGATTTTGACTACTGGCGAGGCTTTGCCGGCCAGGGACACTATGAGCAACAGGACGAAAACGGCTGTTATAAACACCTGACCCGTATCCAGGAAGAACAGGCGCTGCAGTTTCTCGACCGGTATGGCAAGGAGGGGCCTTTCTGTTTATCCGTAAGTTTTAAGGCGCCCCACTGCCAGGACGGTGACCCGCGCCAATTCCTCTATGACCCGGAATACGAGTCCCTGTACAATGACACTGTTATTCCGCAACCCGACTATTTGACCGATACTTTCGCGAAGCGTTTTCCCGCCTTTTTTCGTGAAAATAATGAAGGAAGGAAACGGTGGGAAATGTGTTTTTCCACCCCGGAGCAATTTCAAAAAATGGTCAAGGCCTATTACCGCCTTATCACCGGCGTGGACCACGTGATTGGCGCCCTCCGCCAACGCCTGGAAGCACTGGGGATTGCTGATAACACTATTCTTATATTTACGGGGGATAATGGTTTCTTCCTGGGCGACCACGGCCTTGCGGGCAAGTGGTTCGGGTACGAGTCTTCCATACGCGTACCCTTTGTCGTTTATGATCCCCATCTGCCCCGGGAACTGCGGGGAACACGCCGTGATGATATTGTTTTGAATCTGGATGTTGCGCCTACTCTGCTCAGCATGGCGGGCATCACCCCGCCCGAAGGGATGCAGGGCCGGGATATTTCGCCGCTGCTGTCCGGCGAAAAGGTTCCCTGGCGGGAAGACTTTTTCTATGAACACACCTTTGACCACGGGGGTATTCCGAAATCGGAGGGTGTCGTTTCCCGAAGCATCAAGTACCTGCGCTATATCGACCAGAATCCAGTGTATGAGGAATTACTCGACCTTCAAACTGACCCCCATGAAAGCACTAATCTCGTTGCTGATAAGGCGTATGCGGATACGCTGCAACGTATGCGCATCCGTTACCGGGAATTACGGGCGAATGCCTGCGGCTGAGCCCGGTATCGCCCGATAGCAAGACGCTTTCTGTGTATGGCGGGAATTTACATCCGGGCAAAATCGTTATAGCCCATTGTGTGGTCAATTCATTACAAGGAAACGCACCAGGGAGACTCCCGCCTGCCATGACATCTGATGTTCCATTCCCGGGTAAAACCCCATCCAACGGAGTAAATTCGCAGCCTGGCGGCAAGAGGATGAACCGCCTTGCCCGTGAAACCAGTCCCTACCTCTTGCAGCATGCCGGCAATCCCGTGGACTGGCATCCGTGGGATGAAGAGGCGCTTGCATTGGCCCGGAATGAGAACAAGCCGATTTTTCTTTCCATCGGTTATTCGGCCTGTCACTGGTGTCATGTCATGGAGCGGGAGTCCTTTGAGAATGAAGTGCTCGCTTCCTTTATGAACGACCATTTTGTCAACATCAAGGTGGACCGGGAGGAACGTCCCGACCTGGATGATATCTATATGAATGCCGTGACCGCGATGACGGGAAACGGGGGATGGCCGTTGAGTGTTTTCCTGACGCCAGACCTGAAGCCCTTTTACGGCGGCACCTATTTCCCTTCCTTTGGCCGGTACGGCATGCCTTCTTTCCTTGATGTGCTGCAGCAAATCGTCCATATTTGGCATAAGGAACCGTCCCGGGCCCTGACGGCTGCGGAACAACTTACCGCACATTTACGGGAATGTTTTGCCGTCCCGCCGGCCGGGTCGGATCTCCCCGTGGAGCAAATGCGCCAACAGGCCGCATCGCAACTGGAATCCTCTTTCGACAAACAATGGGGGGGCTGGGGCGGCGCTCCCAAATTCCCGTCGCCGGCGTCCGTTAGTTT
>JAKJCY010000218.1 GCA_022706235.1 Candidatus Hydrogenedentota bacterium
CGCCTTGTATTCCTCATTCTTTCGGATGCTGTAAAGTTGGGTGTCATACTTCTTCAGCTGTTCCTGGCGTTGTTCAATATCGCCTGCGCATTCCCGCTGTTTCTGCTGTATTTGCTTACACTTGTCCTCGCTCTCTTTGAGTTCCGCGGTGAGGCGCTTCCGGTGAATGGCATACTTGTCTTTTTGTTTCGGCAGTTCCTTTTCTTCCGCCTTGCATACCGCTATCTTACGGTCAAGCTCCTGTAGTTCTAATAATGCCTGCAAAACGTTCTATCTCCTGAGGGTTGAATGTAAATAAAAAAAAGCCGCAACCTAAACGGTTGCGGCAGTAAAGCGCGCCGGTTTAAACATGACAGGGAGCAGTCCGGTCTCCGGGGCAATGGTGTGGGTAAACATCAGCTCCTGGCGGAGCACCTGCCCGGAGGGGTTACTGGAGTATCTTCCTGAAATGTTCATCCTGATGTCCAAGACGGGCCGACTTGAGGGCGCGATCGAAGCTACGCCCTGTACGAACCCGTTGTTTCAACTGTAACGGCCCGCGAATACGCCGGGCCAACTTCTCTATTCATACCCAGAATAACGAAGATGAAGTATATCAAAATCCTTGCCCCGGAGACAAAAAGGATGCACATAAAACTTTGATGGCGCCATGTGCGTGTCCCGGGGCATGGAGTCAGTTTTTGTAGGGGACCGTCCCGGATTCATCCACGTTGTACCCCCAGCGGCGTATATATTCCATGCCCGGCAGAAAGTCATCCGCAAGCAGAGACCGTTTATGGCGCAGTTGCTCCTCGAGCGACCTGATAAGCGAAGCCTGGCCCGGTTCCTGGACCAGGTTGCGCTGTTGGAACGGATCTTCGCTGTTGTCATAGAGCAGCCAGGGGCCGTTAAGGTCGCGCACGTAGGTATGACGCCGGGTACGAAGACCGCGGTAGGCGCGGCCCGCGTGCCGCGCGGTGGTCCATTCCCCGAAGGGATGGGGGCACAGGAGCAGGGCGGCGGCGTCGGTCGGGTCCGGCCCGCCCCGTACATACCCGGAAAAGTCCAGTCCCTCCACCGCTTCGGGAATCGCAATGCCGCACAGGCCGAGTAACGTTGGCATAATGTCGGGAGCGCTCACGGGCGCTTCACAGGGACCCGGTTCGCGGCCGCTTGCGCCCGGGCAGTGCAACAGAAAAGGGATGCGGACGGATTCATCCCAGGGGCGTTGCTTGCGCTGTTCACCTTGGGAACCCAGCATATCACCGTGGTCGGAGGTAAACAGGAAAATTGTGTCGTTTTCCAATCCCTGGCTCCGCAACAAGTCCCCTATCTGTCCGACACAAGAGTCCAGGGCGGTGCAATGGGCGTAATACCCGGCCAACCACCGGCGGGCCTCCTCTGCCATGGAGGCGGGTACATTCGGGCGCAGCACGATATCTTCAGGGACATAGAGGTCACGGTAGACTTGCGGTGCGGTCTCATAAGGGTTGTGGGGAGGGCCCCAGGACAGCACCAGCAGAAAGGGCTTGTCTGTTTCACAGGTCTGGATATACTGCAAGGCATCCTGCGTCTGGGCGAAGGCGTCGTATTCTTCCCAGTGCCGCTGTTCACCGCCGACGCCCGCGTAGTAGGCGGAATGATTGTAATCATGGGTGCATTCCAGCGCTTTCCAATAGGAGAATCCCTGCCGGCGTTCCGGGGGGATATAGGAGGAACGGCCGTTCCCGTCCAGATGCCATTTGCCGATATAAGCCGTATCATACCCGGCCTCGGAAAATATCTTGCCCAGACTGGCCGCCTCCGTATTGAGTTGTACATCATTCACGAACACGCCATGGGTCAGGGGATACTGTCCGGTCATCAACGAACCGCGAAAGGGAGAACACACAGGACAGTTGGATACAGCGTGGGTAAAATTCAGACTCTCCTTTGAAAGCGCGTCAAGGTGTGGCGTCTTGACATTGACATCGCCGGTGTAGCCGGTTGCTTGCGCGCGCCATTGGTCCGCGAACACGAGTACAACATTGGGTTTATATTTCATTTTCCCGCTCCTGTTCCGGTCGCACCGCCTGGCCTTGAATCCGATCGCGGCTTATGGCGCCAAGCAGTTCCCGGAGATTCGGGTGCAGCCGCTTGTAACGCTCGAAGTGTGTTACATACCGTTCATGGTTTCCCGCTCCAGGTTCAAAAACACGGTCCCGGTCGACAAACTGTTCCGCCGCCTGCTCCGCGTTCGCATAGACCCCGGTAGCAATCCCTGCCAGCATGGCCGCCCCCGCCACGCCGCATTCCGTGTTCTTCAACCGTACAAAAGGCGTGCCGAAGACGTCTGCCCTGATTTGTAACAGGACATCCGACTTCGCGGCGCCACCCGTGGCGATGAAGGCCGACGTGTCAATATTCAGCCGGCGGAGCGCTTCCAGGCTCTCATAAAAATAAAAGGCGGCGCCCTCGATGATGGCTTTCAGGATGGTACCCCGTGTCGTATCCGTATGCAGCCCCGCGATAACCCCCGCCGAATCCTGAAGATACTCGGGCGCGCCCGTCGGCTCGAAATGGGGCAGTACCAGCAGCTCCGTCGGCGCTTCCGGCATCTCCGCCAGGAGCACATCATAAATATCAGCATCCTCGGCGAGCAGCCTCCGGTCCGCTGTGGCGAACACGTCGCGGAACCACTTCAGCAGTACGCCGCTCTGGTTGTAAATAAAGGACAGGTATAATCCGGGCAGCACATGATGTTCAATACTGAGCCGCGCCCTGAGCATGGCGTCAAGCGGGGGGATATGATCGAAGACCGGGGTGATGCATTCAATGGTGCCAATCCCGCAAACGGCCTTGCCGCCGCGGATAATGCCTGCGCCCAAGGCATTGCAGCATTGGTCATGTCCGCCGAGTACAATTTTCGTTTTACGGGACAACCCCAGTTCACCGGCAAGGGACGCCGCCACGGTCCCCGTAATTACGCCACTCGGTGCAACCGCCGCAAGCCGGTCCCGGGGAATTCCCCCCCAATCCAGCAACGCCCCGGACCAGTCCTCCCGCTGCAAATCAAATAACAGGGTACGGTTGGCGTGGGAATAACTGGTCACCGCCTCGCCGCCGAAAAGATAAGAAATCAGGTCCGTCCAAAGCAGGAATTTCCATGCCTGATTGAAAACCTGAGTGTCATGGTCTTTCATCCATAACAATTTGGGCAGGGAATAATTCGCGGCCAGAATATTCGGGTTGATATTATAGAAGGGCGCTTGTCCCATCTGCTCTTCCAGTTGCCGGGCATACTCACCGCCGCGCACGTCCGAAGACAATATGGCGGGCCCCAGGATGTCGCCCGATGCGGAGACGGGCGTCATCGCCTCGCCCATGGCACTTACACACAGCGCGGTCACCGGGTCGCCCGGTGTGGCGGCGGCGGCCTCGCCAATTGCCGCCTTCACCAGTCGGACCACTTCCGCGCTGTCCAGTTCGGCCCACCCCGGCCTGCGATGCAGGGTGGGATATTCGCGGTATGCCAGGGAGAGCAGACGCCCCGTTTCCGAAAACAGGCCCGCCTTGCAGCCAGTGGTGCCGACATCAATACCCATGAGGCTCATGAAATACAATAACCCTCGTTAACATTTACGCTGGCAAAACAGGCGCACAGGACCACAACATTAACGCAACATTAACTGGAGTATAACACATGGGCTGATTTTGGGAAAGGAAGGTTTTCTGACCCATACAGCGTACTTTGTGCCCCTGCGTTTTCATCTATGCTATACTGATTTATATGATTATTTTGGCTTTTGTTGAACTATGGGAGAAACGAACGATGAACAACGAAGAAAAAGGAATATGGGGGTTTTTGAGCTACCCGTGGATGTGGCTTATGAAAATGACGGTTGAAATCATCCTGATGCCGGTGAACTGGTTTTGCTATACCGTTGGCATGGACCCGGTAGCCATTGAGACGCCCTTTCTTTACTAATGTTGGGCGGCGGAGTCGGCGGCTATTCGATGTCCGGATAATGTGCGTTGGGGAATATTCCGCAGTGCCTTTCTCCATTTAAAGCGCATTCGGGGCGGGCAACCTGTTTAGGGCCGTCGCCAACAGGGGGGGCAATACTGCCTGAAAGAAGTTCATCCGTCGGCGAATATCCTCTTCAGGGAGTAATAAGCCGGTTTCGGGGCCCCGGTGAAATCAATGACGGCATTGTTTGCCGGACAGGGAAAACAATCGTGCCCCATCCAAATAATAAAGCCGCCGCATTGGGGAAAACGTTTTTTACAGGTTGAGGCCGCAATGGCATAGGCTTCGGCCTGCCGCGCCTGAGTCTCCGCGATGTAAGCCGCCAGGTCCGCCTCGGCGTCTCCCCGGAGAGACGCTCCTGATTGATACAGATCCCACTGGGTCCACCAGGCGGCTGTGTGCCTCCAGTACAGGCCCTCGGGCGGCCATAGCGCTCCGGGTTCCGCAAAGCGTTCCAGGCAGGCCGGCGAAGCCGCGCCGGGCATGCCGACTTCAGAACGGAACAGGGCGTCATCCTTTTCCCAATAAGCCCGCCATGCTTCGAGCCTTTCGACAAAGGTGTTCCCTGTGAAATTACTTAATCCCCATGGGCCGTGTATGTCGTGATGCAGGCCGTGCCCGTATTCAGTCGCTTCCGCGTAAAAGCGCGGCCCCGTGGGCGAGGTGGCGATAAACCGGTGCGCGGGATCCTTTTCTTCAAACAGCTTTTTTAATGCGTCAAGGCAGGGATGGGACGCATCCAGGGGGACAACGCCTATTTTCTCGCCTGGCCCGCCCCAGGTCAGTTCATTGCCGCCGCTCCACAGCAGTAACGAAACATGATATCCACGGCGTTTTATATAGGCCTCTGCGATTTGTTTCAGTAAGGCAATGGCCTCGGGAGTATCGGGCGGACAATTCTCGATGCCGGACGAAGACAGGGGCAGTTCCTGCCAGACGAGGAGGCCGTTTTCATCGCAGAGGTCATAGAAGGATGATTTTTCGAGGATCCCGCCGCCCCAGACGCGCAGCACATTGACACCCATGTCGCGATAAAGCCCGAGCAAACGGGCATAATCTTCAAACGTGGCGTCGTGATAGATTGCTTTCGGAGGCACCCAGTTCACCCCCTGCAGGAAGACGGGCCTGCCGTTGACGACACACAGCCAGGGTTCCGCCCCGGCTGGCGCGCCTTCGCAGGGCTGCCACTCCACCCGCTTGAAACCGATTTTACGGGAGGCGCCCCAGACAATGCGGCCACTTTTGTTATGGCCCGTGATACGCAAGGCATATCTTTTCTGCAATCCGGCGCCGTTGGGAAACCAAGGCTCAACCGCGCAGTCCGAAAGGGTCAGGGTGCATTTTCCCCCGTCGGGTACCGCTGCGGTCAAGGCCGTGATTTCACTTCCGTCCTCGCAAAGGCTGAGATATATGCTATGCAGGTCGGTGTCCGGTCCGTATTCGAGCGAGACGCGGACGTCGCCTGTTTTCAAGTCTTTTCCCAATTCCGTGGTTACATTTACAAGAGTGCATGCGGCGTCCTGTCCGGTCAGCAGGGCGGCGGGCTCCCAGGGGCCTACTGGCACGATACGCGGGCACCAGTCCCAGCCGTAGTTGTAGCGGGGCTTAAAATAGTGCGAATTTGATGTATAGCCGCATTGTCCTTGCTCTCTTGGCGGTTCTTCGAAAATGATGGAGAGCAAGTGGGGACTGCCATCGGCCAGGCAGGCGCCGAGATCAAGGCGGTGAGGCGTCAGCGTGCCCTCGAACCGGGCTTTTTCGGCACAGTCCACGAGAATCCATCCCGAATAATCCAGTCCGGGCGCCTCCAGCACAACGGAATCCCCGGCCCGGAACTGTTCCAGTGTAACCCGGGCGCTGAATTCCCAATGGCGGTGTTCCACCCATTCACAGGCCAGGGAGTTTCTTCCCACGTTCCAATCCGGCAGCAGTCCTGCCTCCAGTAATAGTTGTTGCACAGAAGCCGGGAAACGGGCGGGCAGGGGGCCGATGTCCGCTTTGATGGGAGTGGATTCTTCCTGCTCTTTTCCCAACCGCCAGGCAAAGGGACGCCATCCGGTCAACTGCCAGTCCAGTGCGGATAAATCGATGCGTGCCATATATTTCTCCTGTAAAAATCAGGGTGCGAACCCTGCCGCTGAACGGGTATTCAAGAAAACGAGGACCTGTTTTGCCACGTTTTGAACGCGGCGCGGAATGTCCAGGCCGTTTTTCTCGCGCCTCCGGGCAAGTGTATCACAGCCAATCCACGCGGAAGAATATTTCTCAAGGAGTGTTTCCTGTTACATGCGCGGATAAGGCTGCAGTCTCCATGGAAGCCGCAAAAGCGGTATACTTGCCCATGGAAGACATTCAACTTACTCGAAACAATGGGGCCTTTAGCCGGTCCAAGGGAAAACACGAATGGGCGGTAAGTACAAAACCAGGGTGTTGGTTGTTTCAGATGATGAGGCGGGCGTGGAACCGCTCTTTTACTGTCTTTACAAAGAGGGGTACCGGGTGTTTCGTGCCGGAACCGGGGAGGAGGCGGTCCACCTTGCTACCGCGGAACCGCCCGACCTGATTGTGCTGGACACGATGCCGTCGGCTACAGATGGACCCAAAGTGTGCCGCAGGTTGAGGCGGGAACCTGTTGCCTCACGGAAAAATCTACTCGAAACGGTATTCGTTGCCTCACGGAAAAATCTACTCGAAGTGGTTTTCG
>JAKJCY010000219.1 GCA_022706235.1 Candidatus Hydrogenedentota bacterium
CGGCATGATGTAATTGGTGGCGATGAGGCCCTGGTAATCCGCGACCTGCCCGCCGTCCAGACAGCATTCAATAATGGTTTTCCCCAAGGGATGCAGATCGGGCACCATGAACTCCCGCAGATACTTGTGAAAAAAGGCCGTCAATATCTCCGCGCCTTCCTCATAGGCAGCCTCTCCCACTTCCGGTTGCGTATTCACCTGCAACAGTTCACGGGACACGGAACTGCCCTCGACCGTCAGGTGCTGCAATGCATGACCCAGGAGCGGGCACCTGGCGGGCGCGATCTGGTCCGTCTTGAATTTGGCGATTCCCCGGCGTGCCAGGTATTCACGGGTGACCCATTGGGGCATGAAACCGGTTTTCCACGCGCCGATGTGCTGGTTGGGGCACAAAATATGAACGACTTTCGGGGTCGCGACAATCTGGTTGAGCAACAGGTTGGCATGCTCTACTTTGAGTCCGGGCGCAAAAGGCCAATAAGACCCGACGCCTTCGCTGGTCATGCCGGAAGAATCCAGGATACTGGGATTCGCATATCCCCGCGGCGCCACGAGACGCCACAACCAGGACAGCGCCGGCGGCAATAGATGAAAGATCCCGATAATGCCGTACGAGGGGTGCTCCGCCGTGCACGGAGGCGTGCGGACGCCCAGGCTCCGAATATCCACGGCAATGGGCTCATCAATGACATCCGGCATGATATGGCGGGGTACAATGACCCTGGGATTGGGGCACGGCTGCTGCGGCGCATCTTCGATGTGTTCCCAGATGAGGGCGCGGCTGTTCGGAACGGCGTCAATGTTCAAGAACAACAGCGGTTCCGACGGCTGGGCGGTCAGGCCTTCAAAAAGCGGGTCGGTCGCATAGTGGGTGATGTGGTTCACCCGCACGAACCAGGACGTTTCCGCATCCACAATGGTCAACTTCCCGTCGCCTTTCTGCAGCGACGGATGGCACAGCGCCATATCGTCGGCCGCCGGACGCAATGCGCACCCGCGCGGAATCACCACGTGGCGCTGTTCCCCCGTGATCAGGTTGACCCCCAGCAGGAGCCTGCCGTCCGGCTCGCGATGGGCCACCTCCAGCATTTCGCTCTTGCCGCCGCCGCTGGCCCCTTCGTGCATGATGTTCAGCGTGTTGTCATAGGGTGTTATCACCTGTACGACGGAGCAGTGGGCGGTCACCCAGCCCTCGCGCTCGCCAAGGCCCAGCAGGCTGCCATAGACCCCTTTCTTGGCGCTCGGCCCTGGATACAGGTTATAGGCGAAAATCTCGTGGGTATTGGTGCCGCGCTGATGAACCACTACCTGCTTTCCGTCAAAATCGGTGTGGCGGAAGGGCGGCGCGACGTAAATCAGTAATTTGGGGTTGAACTTCGCCGGGAGGTCTTCCGGAGCGATAATGCCCTGGAGCATGGCCAAGCCCAACGCGAAGAATCCCGCGTTCGCCGGCGCTATCGCCACGGCATCCATGCCCATTTTGACCCTGCCGGCGACAAAGGCGAACACGGCGAGCTCCTGCTCCTGGAGCCAGGCGAGCGTCCGCGCGCGCAGCGGGTCGAAGGGCATGCCGAAACGCCCTTCAAAGGTGGGTTTGTCCGTGGGCAGCGCGTCGCCCATGACCATGCAGTCCGGTTCGCGCCGGCGCATATAGGCCTCGGGATAATTCGCCGACACCCCGTTGCGCACCCGGGCCACCGCGGCCTCGACAACGCGCCCCAGACCGGGAACTTCGTAGGCCACCTCGAAAGCGTCGCTGTCCTTGCCGCCGCAGGCCAGGTCCACGAGCTCCGCCGCCGAAGCCGCCACAATCACCCCGGGCGCCGCCGCCAGCATGGCCGCCGGTTCCGGGGGAAGGTTTAAGCGCTTTACACATTCCTGCATGGTCATTTTCTTTTGCTTCATACGCATACCCTTGGGAGTTGTATCCTGCAAGCGGCCAGTATCCTTCTTTTGGGGTATATCACCCGAAGTCCAGAACCGGATGACACCCCCAGACACCGCCCCTGTAATGCTGGGGAACGGGGATGTGCGAAGACTATAGCATATTGCTTCGGGCGCGACACAATCGGGGTGTAGGACGTGTAGGACCGGTAGGACGTGTAGGACGAGGGAATGGAACAGGTATTTTTTGGGGTACCCGTACCTGCGTGTGGACGGGTGCCTGGGTACGTGCAGTTCATTAAACGGGAATGTGTTCTTCCCGTCCTACACGTCCTACCGGTCCTACACGTCCTACGATTTTATGTGCACCGGATTGTTTTCGCCCGCGCCCTTGACCAGGAACTCCCCGATGGCGAGGTACTCCAGTCGGGCTTTCAGGAAGGCGTTCACCGCTTCCTGGGGCGTGCGAATGATGGGCTCTTCGTGGACGTTGAAGCTGGTGTTCAATACGACGCTGCTCCCGGTCTGTTCCTTGAACAGGGTCAGTATCTTGTGGAAGCCGGGGTTGGTTTCGCGGCAGACGAGCTGGGCGCGGGCGGTGCCGTCGAGGTGAACGATGGCCGGGTTCTCCCGCTTCATTTTGTCCGTGCAGTCGAAGCACACGGTCATGAATTCGGCGGCATGATAGGCCGGCTCCGGGCGGACGCAGTACAGGGCAGCGTCCTCGTGCAGGAGGGCGGGCGCGAAGGGCATGAAATCGCTGCGCTTGAGCAGGTGGTTCAGGCGGTTGACCACCGCCCGGTCGGTGGTGCGCACCAGGATGGAGCGGTTGCCGAGGGCGCGGGGCCCCCACTCCATGCGCCCGGAGAACCGGGCCACGATATGGCCCCGGGCAAGGAGGGCCGCCGTTTCGGATTCGATATCCTCCACGCGCCGGTAATCGAGCCCGGCCTGCGTGAGCGCCGCTTCCATCTCCGCGTCCGTGAAGGATTCGCCCCAGAACACGTCGCGGACCCGCTGCGGCGCGATGCCGTCGTGGGCGCACAGCGCGCCGAGGCCGAGGCCCCCGTCCCCCATGTTCGGCAGCACAAAGAGGCGCTCCACTTCGGGCAGTTCGTGGAGGCGCTGGTTCAGTTTCACGTTGGCGACCACGCCCCCGGCCACGGCGAGATGCCGCAGTCCGGTCTGTTGCAGCCAGGTCCGCGCGATTTGCACGACGTAGTCTTCCAGGTTTTCCTGGGCCCAGGCGGCGAGGTCTTCCCGGCGGAACTTATCGGCCAGCGTGCGCTTCGCCCAGTCAATGCCGCGCTGGCCGAACCCGAACTTGCCGGTGAACTCCAGGCGCCCGTCCTGATAGCGGAACGGGAAGGGCACCGTCACATTTGCCGCGACGCCGCCCGCGGCCAGTCCGGTAATCTTGCCTTCATCCCGGCAGGACACGAAGCCGAAGGCCTCGGCCAGCACCTGGAAGAACAGGCCCAGGCTGTCCCGCGACGAGACCGCCCAGAGCCGTTTCATGGGCTGGCCGGGCACGCAATGCAGCACCAGCAGCGACAGGCCGTCGCCCATGCCGTCAATGGACAGGACCAGCGCCTCTTCAAAGCCGGAGAGTTTCCAGGCGGCGGCGGCGTGGCCCACGTGGTGCTCCACGTAGCGGATGGGTTTGCGCTTCAGCGCGCCGGGCAGCACCATGCGCGTCATCAGCGGCAGAAAGGGCACCGACACTTTGCGCAGCAGGGACGTTTCCGAGGTGTGGGAAACGGGCAGGTAAAAGGTGGCGTCGTCCAGCACCTTGCGCAGCAGGGAATCCTTCTTCTCCCGGCGGGCGTTGTACAGCCACAGGTGGGACCGGGGCAGCAGGCGCACGGGCGGCGGCGGCGTCATCAGGCCGGACATGCAGACCCAGTCCACGTCGGCCGGGGCGACGCCGGTATACGCGAAGAGCGACGCCAGCGCCTGCCTCGGGAAACCGCCCTCGTTTTTCCGGCGCGTGTAGCGCTCCTCATTGGAGGCGAACAGCACCCGATCGCCGTCGCCGAGGGCCACGCCGGAGTCGAACAAGTCTTCATTGATACCGAGCCAAAGGGGCATGATACTTCCTGGGTATGCCGTTCCACGCCGCGCCGCACCGGGCGGACGCGCATGGGGCGGTTTCGGGGTTGCCGGTCAGCCGTAACGCAGCGCGTTGAGCATGACCTCGGGACGCAGGGAAAAGAACAGGCACAGCTCCACCACGGGCGCGCACCAGCATTGCGCGCACCCGGCGGGAAGGCGCATCTTCTTGAATTTTTCTTCAATGGACCCCTCCAAAGCGCTGCCCTTGAGGAAGTCCCCGACCTGGCATTGGTGGCACGCGATCATGGACCCGTCGGCCTCGAGAATGGCCATGGTGCGCCCGGCAACGCAGAACAGGGACTGGGGGTCGGGCCACAGCGCGAGGTGGCGCAGGCCCGTATAGGAATTGCGCACCGGCGCGCCCTGTTTCTTGAGCGCGATGATGTGCGCGATGGTCTTGCGGTAGGCGTCCGTTTCCGGCGCGATGGGATTTTCCTTCGTCGAGGTGCTCAGCCACTTCGTGGCGGGCTGGAACATGATGGGGACGCCGTAGTGCTTCGCGACCGCCACCGCCTGGTCCGTTTCCTCCAGGTTGAAGCGGTTCAACACGCATTGCAGGCTGACGGGGATGCCCGCGGACTTGCAGGTTTTCAGCGCCTCCATCGCCTTGTCGTAGGCCCCTTCGCCGCGCACCCGGTCGTGGACCGCGCGGCTGCCGTCCAGGCTGAGGTTGATGTGCTTCACATAGGGCCGCACCTCGTCGAGGCGCGACTTCAGAAACCATCCATTGGTGCTGAGATACGTTTGATACCCCTTGCCGCAGGAATAGCGCAGGATCTCGCCCATGTCGCGCCGCATCAGCGGCTCGCCGCCGCCGAAGGTAATCCACCGCGTGCCCAGTCCCCAAAGCGCGTCCAGGCCCGCCAGCACCTGCGGCGTGTCCAGTTCCTCACGGGGCGCCTCACAAGACGCGCAATAGAGGCAGCGCAAATTACAGCGAAACGTGATGTTCCACGACAAAAACAGGGGCACCCGCTTGCGCAGCACATGAAGTTTCAGAAGCGCCAGCCCCGTCTCAAACACTTGTCGCATAGTTGTCCTTCATACACGCCGTTCCGGGAAGGTTGATGCCCGCATACCCTTTCGTCTGCCTTGAAAGCCCCCCAAGTATACACGGTCCTTCAGGGAAAGTTCTACATGGCTGAGAAAAAATGGGACTGTTCCCGCCGCCCCATACAGACAGACCCGACAGACCCCCTCTACCACAGACATGCGTATAGACTCGTAAATATCAAGATCCCCGGCGGCGGGAACTGTCCCGCTTTTTTCGATCCTGTGCGCTACGCCCGCAAAAATCGGGACAGCCTCCGGCGCACCCCCGGCTTACCCACAACGCCCCAAGCCCGCGCACGCGCCAGAGGCAGTCCCATTTTTGCTCCAACGTCCGCAGCCGTCACCCGCGCCGGAGGCAGTCCCATTTTTGCTCCAACGTCCGCAGCCGTCACCCGCGCCGGGGGCGGTCCCTTTGGGGCTTACCTGCACCGTTCCAGGTGCTCCCGCGGAACGGCGGCGTCGGGATGGGCCGCCACGATGGCGCTCCAGTCCTGCCGTTGCTTTTCGGGATCCTTCAGGCCCGCCCAGGCCTCATCGAGCCACCGCGCCGCATTGGGCGATTCCGGCACTTCCAGCAGCACCTTGCGGAACTGCGCCGCCGCGTCCTCATACTTGCCCCGGGCCAGCAGCGCCCGGCCGAGGTGATTGTAGTACAGCAGATTGTCCGGCCCCAGTTCGATGGCCTTGCGCAGCAGCGGTTCCGCCTCTTCGGGCCTGCCCGACGCGAGTCTTTGCAGGCCCAGGTCGGCCAGGGCCGTCACGATGGGACCCGTCGGCTGGGGCAACCCATCCAGCGCGCGCTGCAGCTGCGCCAGCCCCGCCTCCACCTGCCCGGCATAACAGGCAACGAGGGCGCACGCCACCTGTACCTCGCCGTTATCCGGCGCGGCGTCCACCAGGGCCCGGCACCGGTCCAGCGCCGCGTCCCCTTCCCCGGCGACCGCCAGGGCCAGGGCATAGCGCGCCCGGGGCAGCGGGGCCTCGGGATGCTGCGCGCCCAGCGCCTCCCAGAGTTCAAGCCGTTCCTGGACCGGCAGGGCCGCGTCCAGGCGCCTGGCCGCTTCGGCCCCGGCGATCCCCGCGATGTCCTGCACGAGCGCCCGGCGCCAGGCCTCGACCGCTTCCCGGCTGGTGTTGCGGGCGTGATGGACATCCCCCAGTTGCAGCGAAATGAAGGGGTCTTCCGGCGCATAAGCGGCCGCGAGGCGCGTACTCTTCATTGCGGGTTCCAGCTGCCCCGACAACAGCAACTCCGCGCCGCCCTGCAGGCACAGCATGGCGCCCAGGGCCTTGAGATGGGGATCGGCGGCGACGGCGGCCTCGATGAGCGCCACGCCCCGGTCCGCATCCCCAAGACGCACCAGCACCCCGCCGCAGGTCCGCCTGATGTTTGAGCGGTTCCGGCTCCGTTACCGCCTGATAGGTCTCGATGGCTTCCTGCCACCGCCCGTTCGCTTCGCAGGCGAGACCCAGGTGAAACAGCGCCGTCGGATCTCCGGTGTTGCGCTGGGTTGCCTCCCGCCAGAAGTGCAGGCGTTCCTCGGGACGGTGCAGTCTTTCATAGAGCGCATCCAACCGGCCGGCGACCTGCGGCCGGTCCGCGCCCGGCATGGCGGGATACCCCT
>JAKJCY010000021.1:0-3328 GCA_022706235.1 Candidatus Hydrogenedentota bacterium
GTTCCGGTATGCGCACCAAAGCCGATGACCTTGCCGCCGCCGGAGCGACCCCGGACGACCCGCGCTGGATATTGCTGATGGATGAAGCGGCGCTGATTCAAGATGCGTTTAGTGCCTGCGAACGACACCTTGACCAGATTAATTTCGCCGCGCTGCGCCGGGCGGTAACGGACCTGTCCTTGTCCTATCCTGACCACTATGCCGACGGCCCGGCCTATCTCAAACGGCTGGAGAACATGGAAGCGGGCCTGCCGGCCCTCCGGGAACGGCTGGCGCGCTGCGATGAGGCTGCCCTGTCGGACGCCCGGGAGATTCTCGCGCTTCAGCGCGAAGCGCTCCTCGCCAATCCCCTGCTCGATTTCGACCGTATCCTGCTGGTGCGGCGCGGGTTGGCGAGTCCCGGTCTCGGCTTGGTTCAGAACTGGCAAAGCAACTGCGCCCTGCCGAGGACGGGGTTTGAGGATGCCATCGCCACGCTTTCCCTGGATACCCCCGACGGAGCGTTAACGCCCGTATACAAACCCGACCGTCCCGTATTCGTCGGCGATGTGGACCTGCATTTCAATGCGGACCGGCTCCTGTTTTCCTCCATCGGCACGCAGGACCGCTGGCAGATATTCGAGGTCCTTGCCGACGGAACCGGTCTGCGTCAGGTGACGCCGGGCGATGAGCCCGATGTTGACCATTACGACCCCTGCTATCTGCCGGACGGCGACATCATTTTCGCGTCCACGGCCTTCTTCACGGCCGTGCCCTGCGTAAACGGGAGTACGCGCTGCGCCACTCTCTACCGGATGGACGCGGACGGCGGTCATATCCGCCAGTTGTGTTTCGACCAGGAGCATAACTGGTGCCCCACGGTACTTCCCAATGGCCGGATACTGTATCTGCGCTGGGAATATACCGATACGCCCCACAGTCACGACCGCGTACTGTTCCACATGAACCCCGACGGCACCGGGCAAATGGAATATTACGGCAGCAATTCTTATTGGCCGAACTCGCTTTTCTACGCGCGCCCCATTCCCGGGCACCCCGGACAGTTCGCGGGCATCGTCAGCGGTCATCACGGCGTACCCCGCATGGGCGAACTCGTACTGTTCGATATTGAGCGGGGACGGCGGGAGTCTGAAGGCGCCGTACAGCGCATTCCGGGATACGGCAAGGGCGTGGATTGGGGCGGCAGTCTGAATCACGACTCGCCCCTTATCGCGGACAATCTCGTGGACGCCTCATGGCCCAAGTTCCTGCACCCCTATCCCCTCAGTGACAACTACTTCCTCGTCTCCTGCAAGCCGACGCCGGAATCCCTGTGGGGGATTTATCTCGTGGATGTTTTTGACAACATGCTCCTGCTGCGGGAAGAACCCGGCTACGCCCTGTTCGAACCGATTCCCTTTCAAAAGACGCCCGTACCCCCGGTGATTCCCGACATCGTGGACCCGAACCGGGATGATGCCCTGGTGTATCTTTCCGATGTGTACGGGGGCGACGGGCTGCGCGATATCCCCAGGGGCGCGGTCAAGGCGCTGCGCCTGTTTTCCTACCATTTTTTGTATCCCGACATGGGCGGTCCCCAGGCCGTGGTGGGCATGGAAGGGCCGTGGGACATGCGGATCGTTCTGGGCGTCGTGCCGGTGGAGGAAGACGGTTCCGCTTATTTCCGTGTGCCCGCGAATACCCCGATTTCGATTCAGCCCCTTGACGGGGAGGGCAAGGCGCTGCAACTGATGCGCAGCTGGTTTACGGGGATGCGGGGCGAAACGGTTTCCTGCGCGGGATGCCATGAGAGCCAGAATACGGCGCCGCCGGCACACTCCGGCATCGCGATTCGCAGGCGCCCCTCGGAGATTACCCCCTGGTTCGGCCCGAACCGGGGTTATAACTATGACCGCGAGCTGCAGCCCGTGCTGGACAAACATTGCGCTGGCTGCCACAATGGCGAAGCACGCGCCGATGGCAGCAAAATACCCAACCTGAAAGACCGCACCCACATTACCGATTACACGAGCGTCTTTCACCACGGCGGCCGGGATGCGGGTCATTTCTCCGTGTCCTATGCGGAGTTGCACCGCTTCGTGCGCCGACCGGGACTGGAGAGCGACTATCACCTGCTGACACCCATGGAATTCCATGCGGACGCCACGGAACTGGTGCAGCTGCTCCGCAAGGGACATTACAACGTGAAATTGGATGAGGCGGCCTGGGACCGCATCATCACCTGGATTGATTTCAATGCCCCCTTTCATGGCACCTGGACCGAGGTCGCCGGAAAAGAGCGGGTAGAATATCCGGCAAGGCGCCGCCGCGAACTGCTCCGGCGGTATGCGGCCATGGACACCGACCCGGAAGCCATCCCCGTCGCGCCGACGGAAGCGGTTGTCCCCGTGATGCCCGCGCCCCTGCCCGAGGCGCCCCAGCCTGAACTGAATTGCCCGGATTGGCCTTTCACGGAGGAAGAGGCCAAGAAACGTCAGGAGGGCCTGGGTGAGACGCGCAGAAGCGTGGAGTTGGGCAATGGAATCCGGCTGGACCTTGTTCTCATACCGCCCGGGGCCTTTGTCATGGGACAAGCAGACGGCCTTCCCGATGAAAGCCCCGCCTCGGTGATCGCCATTGATAAGCCGTTTTGGATGGGCGCCTGTGAAGTCACCAATGCCCAGTTCGCGCGGTTCGATCCCTCCCATGACAGCGGCGTGGAGTCCCGCTTCTCCATGCAGTTCGGGGTGCGCGGCTTCTATGTCAACGGGCCGGAACAACCTGCCGTTCGCGTGTCGTGGGACCAGGCAATGGCGTTCTGCGCATGGCTTTCCGAAACCACCGGCGCGCATTTCACCCTGCCCACCGAAGCGCAATGGGAATATGCGTGCCGGGCCGGAGCGGCCACACCATTCTTTTATGGCGGCCCCGACGCGGATTGGTCGCCTTACGCCAATCTGGCCGACGCCAAACTGCGAGAATTTGTCTGCCACACCTACAAGAAAGAACGGGAACCGTGGTTGGATGCGAGCAAGTATGACGACTGGATTCCCAAGGACCTGCGGTTCAACGACAACGGATTTTTATCCGACGCCACGGGACAATACCACCCCAACGCATGGGGGTTGTATGACATGCACGGTAATGTGGCCGAATGGACGCGCAGTGACTATAAGCCCTATCCCTACCGTGAAGACGATGGACGAAACGATGGTTCGGCATCGGAGCGGAAGGTGGTTCGCGGCGGTTCCTGGCGCGACCGGCCGTCCCGGGCCCGTGCCGCATTCCGCCTTGATTACCAACCGTACCAGCCCGTATTCAATGTCGGGTTTCGCGTAATTCTGGAAAT
>JAKJCY010000021.1:3427-19523 GCA_022706235.1 Candidatus Hydrogenedentota bacterium
TTCTGGAAATCCCATAAACGATAAACATCAGATATCCTGATCTCGTCGGAAATGCCCACGGCACTGGAAAACAAACAAAAAGGCGGAGCAAAAAGGGACTGACGACGAAATAGCCGTCAGTAACGAAGCATGGATGCCCTTTACTGCTCTTGGCTATTTCGTGGTCTGTCCCTTTCTTGCGGTCCTATACGAACATGCCATCAATAAAGTGCCAAACCGGATCCCGAGTAAGCATTGAATAACCCCGACGAGATCAGGAAGTCTGAACATCGTGGGGAGATGGTGCACAGAACCGGCGCACTGCCAGGCAAGTGCCTGTCCAGTTTCTGTAATGACGGAATACCGGACCTTGCCCTGTTTCAATTATGGCGACTGCAAGCCGATAAACTCCGGCGTCTTGCTTTGGCCGTTCTTCCGGGAAAATCAGGGAGTCCGCGCGATGCGGAAACCGCGCATATAGGGGGTTTTGTCCGGTCCGCGCTTGTCCCGTTTTGCGGCTCGGCACACATCAAACAGGTCCTCAAAAGACCCGCCGCGCAAGACCCGTTCCGTGCCCAGGGCAGGCCCTGTCGGATTGGTCTGCGCATCGGGCGGATAGGCGTCATACCAATCCTGGCACCATTCCCATACATTGCCCGACAGGTCATAGACACCCGACGGACTCGCGCCGTCCACCGTCTGCACGTCACCGTTGGGACTGATATTGACGCCGTCAAACCAGCCCGCGGGCGAGGTAAACGGCTTTACCGCGAGTCCCAGCGGATTCACCAGCGCGTCCAGGTAGAAGTTACACCGAGTGGCGTCCAAGGCATCACTGGAGCATCCGTAAATCCAGTGTTTTACACCATCCCAGGCCGCCGCCCGTTCCCATTCGGCTTCGGTGGGCAGGCGATAACCGCCCGAGGTCGGCGGCGCCGTGACTAAATCCCAATTTTCCGTGGTCATGTCGTAACAGGGCGTCACCCCCTCTATCTCGCTCAACCAGTTGCAGTAGGCGGCTGCGCCATACCAGGATACGGTCACCATGGGATGGGTACCCATGGAATAGCTGGTTATACCCGGCAGTCCCGTACGGCTTTTCGGATAGAACGCCCCGTCTATATACTGGATGTTGCATTCAACGCGATCCATATTCACCAGGATATAGGGTTCGCCCAGGGTCGCATAGATGCTGCCTGTGCCTGCCCAAAGGTCGCCGGCAAAATCGCGCAGATATCCTTGATCCAACGCCCAGGTAAGCACATCGCAGTATTGCTGATTGGTTATCTCGTATTTGCCGATGCTGTACCCATCCACATACACCCAATGTAGCGGCAGTTCGTCGGTTGGCTCCGGTTCGCCCTCTGACGGCCAAATCACGCTCCACGCGTAGGGACGCCCCATGTCAAAGGAACCTGCGGGCATGGATACCATTTCAGGAATATCGAATTCTCCTTCCACTTCCCCTTCACCTTCTAATTCTCCTTCAACCGGCGTTTCGCCCTCCCCTTCAGCCGGTACTTCGCCTTCCGGAGGAAATTCACCTTCAAGTTCGCCTTCAACCGGTACTTCGCCTTCAAGTTCGCCTTCGACAGGCGTTTCCCCTTCCTCTTCCCCTTCAACAGCCGCTGCGGAAAGGACCGGCCGGAAGCCGCACATATAAGGCGTCTTGTCCGGCTCGCGCATGTCCCGTTTCGCGGCACGGCAGTCGTCCGAGGTATTTTCAAAAGAGCCGCCCCGCGTCACCCGCTCCGTGCCCGAGGAGGGCCCCGCCGGATTGGTCTGCGCATCTTCGCTATAGGCGCCGTACCAGTCCTGGCACCATTCCCAAACATTGCCCGACATGTCGAAGGCGCCAACCGGGCTCGGACTCTCGACCGTCTGTATTTCTCCGTTGGGACTGATATTCATACCGTCAAACCATCCAACGGGGGAAGTTAATGCCCTGCCCCCAAGCCCGAGAGGATTGTTCTCATTATAATTGCATTGCCCATTCCCACTCATCATATCGCCGGTAAACCCGTAAATCCAATGCTTGCTGCCGTCCCAGGCTGCCGCGCGTTCCCATTCGGCTTCCGTCGGCAAGCGATAGCCGTTTGCTTCTTCCGACGTTTGAAATGGCCAATATTGTTGGGTCAGGTCATACGGGGGCACCAGGCCCGCCATCTCGCTCAGCCAGTTACAATACGCGGCGGCGCCATACCAGGACACGGCCAACATCGGATGGGTTGCCAGGGAATAAACGGTTCCCTCGGGAAGCCCGGCCCGGTTTTTAGGCTCAAATGCCCCATCCTTGAATTGGATGGTGCATTCCGCGCGCGTTATATCCACTATGATGTAGAGATAATCGCCCGCATAGACTTTCCCTTCCCCCGGCCAAAGCGCTCCGAGCTGGTCCTTCAGGTGTCCCTGCGCTAACGCCCAATTAAGCACCTCACAGTATTCACCGCTTGTAACCTCATATTTGCCGATGCTGTATTCATCCAGATACACCGAATGTACCGGAAGTTCCGTATCAGACCCATAAACGGCGTCATCACCCGCATTCGTGCGGCCCATCTGAAATGTTCCCGCAGGCACAGTAACCATTTCTCCCCCGACTGACGGCGGGAGTTCCCAGCAAAGCGGCGGTTCTTCGCCGGCGTTATAGGTATACCGTTCGCCGTTTTGCCACAAATACGCCGCCCGTATGGCATAGTTCATGGGATTCGTGCCCTGTTGCCATCCGGCAAGATAGGCAATCGCCTCGCTCATTACAATAGAATAATCTTCATCCAAGTCCGCCGGGTGGGACACGTTTTTGACGCTGTCCGCCGAAACCAGACCCAGGTCGGCCGCGGCAACTACCCATGCCATGATACAGACCGCTACGAACACAAACAGCCCACACGCTTTCATCCATTTCTGACGCATACGGATTCCCTCTATGTTGTTGGTTATGCACAGGAAAACATATCGTAACTATATAGCACTTGTCACAAAGGAATCAAAAAGAGAACTGGCATACCCCTGCCGCTGTCCGCCCTGCATTACAAGGGCCACACCCGTACAAGCGTTCCTTCTTGGATGTGCGCCACCTTTTGCGGGACCACCATGAACCCATAGGCATCCACCAGGGCGGTGCTGTGTGCGGAACCATGATATGGCTTGGGAAGAACCGTCCCCTCCGGCGTGCGGACCACTGGAATCCAGGCCTCGCGTTCCTCCTTGGTGCGCGAAAAACTGTCCGCCAAGGGCCATTGGGTCCACGGGGCTTGATACGCATGGCCCATAAGTGCGTACAAGAAAGGTTTCACCAGGACTTCGCATTGCATAAAGGTGGAAACGGGATTGCCCGGCAGGCCAAAACAATATACGGAAGGCCCCACGCCGAAGGTTGTCGGTTTTCCGGGTTTCACCGCAATGGCGTCAAACAGAATCTCGATGCCGTTCCGGGCCATAATCTCCGGCACAAAATCAAAATCCCCCATGGAAACGCCGCCGGAAAAAACCACCACGTCGTTTTCGGCCAGGGCGCGCTTAAAGGCGGCGTCCAGTTGCGGCTCCTCGTCCGGAACGATGCCGTAATAGGTAACGGCGGCGCATGCCTGTTCAAGTCGGGCCCGGATTTGCGCGCTGTTGCTGTTTCTGATTTGCGCTGTTCCGGGTATCATATCCGGCTCGACGAGTTCGCCGCCCGTCGCGATGATACCCACCCCGGGGCGGCAGGCAACTTCCGGAAGGACGCAGCCGGCCGCAGCCAACACGGCGATATGGCGGGGATCCAGGCGTGTGCCCCGCCGCAGCACCACCTCCCCTTTCCGCACATCTTCGCCGTGGAAACATATGTTTGTTTCCGTGGCGGTTTTCATGAAGCATATGCCTCCATCATCGTTATATTCCGTATGCTCCACCATGAGCACACAATCGGCGCCCTGGGGCACCCTGGCGCCGGTCATAATCTTGGCACATTCACCGGAACCCACCGCCTTCAACGGTTCCACCCCCGCCTGTATGGTCTCAATCACACGAAAGGGGCCGGGCAGGTCTTCCCGTCGGCAGGCATACCCGTCCATGGCGGACTTGTCGAAAGGCGGCATGTCCACATCGGAGACAACATCCCGGGCAAGCACCCTGCCGCAAGCGGCAGCCAGCGGCACGGTTTCGCTGCCCAGCAGTCTCGCCTTGCCCAAGATGAGTTTCATGGCTTCATCAAAAGAAAGCATCACACATACACCTTATCAAGAATGTTCTATCATTAAAATCAGGAAGTGTCGCAGGTTGTTCACGCTTTATCGTGCGGGACATACATAAGGCCTCAAGAGCACGCTAAAGCGTGAACAACATACCTTCTTGTCACTATTTATTTGGGAAGAGAATGTCTTATGGATGGTTTTCCCGCGCAGCGTGTTCGGGTACTTTTCCGTCCAGCCGCCAACCGGTCGCCGCCAGCGAGATTCGCTCGAAATCGAACTGAAACTGTGTGCCATCCGAATAGATGACGGCGTCAGCCAGGGAGAGAACACCCTGTGCGGACTGTTTAATTTCCCGGGACGCCGAATGTTTTATCATCAGAAAAAGACCGGGAACAACGGCGTTGCGCAGGCTGTTGGACTCGCAGACCAAAGGCGTATCCGGACAAAACGCATTCACAAACGCCCCGGCTTCTTCCTCTAGTTTTGACTTCAGCACCCGCAGCCACAGCACGCGCTGCGCGCCGGCGGCGAGGAGGCGCCGGGTGTCTTTTTTACCTTCCGGATCGGTTTCCTCGGTGATACAGAAGTCGCCTTCCAGGGAGGTACAGACACCGCAACCCTCGCCACCCCGCGGACACAAGCCGTCCCGGGCCTCTATGGCCGTTACTTTTGCCGCGTTTACCGGCGCGTTACGAAAACGCCGGATGATTTCACAGGCGAAGGTGGTCTTGCCGGCATTCCGGCCGGCGGCGCCAATCAGCAACATGTTGGGTGCAAATATCATACCATGTCCCGGGATGAAACGCATGCCCCCGTCTCATCGTGTCATTCTTTTAACCCAGCGGGCAAAAGACACCGCCACATACGATTCCACTTCCCGCTCAAAGCGGGCGTATTCCTTCCACCAACGCCGGCCCTCTTCCGTCAGGGAACACTCGCCTCCCCCACGGCCGCCCCGGTGACGTTCCAGCAGTGACACGCCGAGGATATGCTCCGTCTTGCGCAGGTCGCCCCAGGCCTTACGGTAACTGATGCCCAGTTCCTCGGCCGCTAACTGCAGCGATCCCCTTTTTTGAATGGCATCCAGCAATTGCCAGCGGCCCCGTCCAAAGGCGCCTTCGCCGCCTGTCGACAGCCATACCTTCACACCGGGCGCGATTGTATCGCACGAAAACGGCCGGCCGCTTTCCATCAGAAGCATCCCAATTGGCAGTGGACCATTTTGATGCCTTCGGCATTGCAATAGTCCCCTATCCTTCGCACGGCTACGCCAAAGCGCTCGGCAATTTGAAAAGCCTGAGGACAGGAGAGGACACGGCGCCCTTCCCGTTCCGACACGGCAGCAAGAATAGCGTCAATGATCTCTTGTTTAAGTTCCATGATTCTTCTTCCTTGACTCCGGGCTGTGATGTGGGCAGCGGCGACCGGGGCCCCGGTAAACCGGCAATGAAGGCACCGCGCCTTGCCGTCGCAGCATGCCGCAAAAGCCGGGCGTTACTTATTGGAGCCCCAACGCCTTTTTCTTTCTGTCGGACGGAACTCCCGTGCTGTCCCAGCCGCGAATCTTATAATAAGTCCGTTTCATCTTTTGGAGGGGCACCCGCGTTCTGGGGTCGTTTTCTATCTGCAGTTCGTCGGTTAACCGTTTGGGCAGGGTGTCATCCTCTCCCGTAAGGCCCATGCGGATATTCAGCAGCCGCTCAAGCGTGTAGCCCCGCTCGCCGATCTCTTTCATTCTGCCCACATTCATCTTCATGCCGGTCACGGCGGCCAGGGCCTTGGGATAGGGGAGCCCGGGCATCTGCAGCGGCAGCAGTTTCCCCGGCAACTTATTGAGCAGATTCACGATGCCACCGGAAAACGGCAGCGTGGCAAAGGCAAACTTGGCGATGGGATGGTCATAATGGGAGACCAGCCAGGCCGGATAAAAGGAGAACAGGGGAAACAGGCAGCATCCGGCGGCGGAAATGGCTTCCATGAGATTTTGATTCAGGATTGCCAGTGCCGCCTTCGCGCCGGTCGTGTACGGGTTCATATGCAGCCCCAACCCCTCCATCAACACCAGATACCCGGCGTTTAGGTGGCAGCCGCCCCGGTTGGCGGTGGCGTATCCGAGCCCCTGGCCGACCGCCCCTCGCGGCTCGTAGGCGGCCAGTTCCAGTCCTTTCACGTTGATAGCGAATTCCTTGCCTCCGAATTTCTCGGCCAGGCGTTTGGTGCCTTCCGCCAGCAGGTCGCCGATGCCGCGCCGGTACGCAATGTCTTCAAACACCTGCGGCAGGGTATCGGTCTGGCCAAAATGGAGCCCGCAGTCCCACAACCCCTTTTCCTGGAGCTCCATGGCGAAGGCGATGGTGCCGCCCGCCGTCATGGTGTCCATGCCGAGTTCATCCAACTGGTAATTGAACTCCAGGATTTGTTTCAGGTTGTTATTCATCAGGTTCGAGCCGAGCAGCCCGACTGTTTCCAGTTCCGGCCCCTTGACTTTCTTGCCGTTCACTTCCACCTGGCGGCCGCAGTGGATGGGACAGGTGACGCACCCGATATTTTTAATCAGGTGTTTTTCCGCCATGGTCTGCCCGCTGATCATGTCGAAATCTTCAAATTTGCCGTACTTGAAATTACGCGTGGCGAGCACATTGTGGCGGTTCATTCTGCGCAACAGGAAGGCGCTTCCATATTTGGGCAGCGCCTCCCCCGTAAGCGGATGGCTCTTGAGCAGGGCGATCCAGGCCTTATACACCTTCTTCATCCGTTCCGCGTCGTGAGGAACCATCTTGCGGGTCCCCGTTGCCGTGATAGCTTTCAGGTTTTTCGAGCCCATGACGGCGCCCATGCCCGCCCGGCCCGCGGTGCGCTCCTCGCTGAAAACACCCGCATACCGCACCAGGTGCTCGCCCGCGGGGCCAATCACCAGCTTGCCCGCCTTGCCTTCCAGCGCCTCCTGCGTTTCCGAGGTGGTTTTGCCCATCAGGGAAGAGGCATCATGAAACCGGACGGCATCTTCGGTGATTTCTATCCATACCGGCGTTTCCGATTTTCCCGTCATGACAAGCGCATCGTAGCCGGCGCGTTTCAAATGCAGCCCAAAATTGCCGCCGCAGTTGGACGAAGCGCACAGACCGGTTAGCGGCGATATGGACGAAATATTAAAGCGGCTGGAAGCCGGAGCGGCCGTACCCGACAGGGGACCCGTGGAGACAACCAGCATATTTTCTGGAGCGAAACCATCCGTGCCGGCCCGGATATTGTCATACAGTATTTTGGCCGCCATAATCTTGCCGCCCAGGTACAAGGCGCGGTCCTCATCCGACCACGGGTATTCGGAAATTTCCTGGTTCGTGAGGTCAATCTTTAACACCTTGCCCGCATAGCCACCCAAGGTTGACGCCACAGCGTATCTCCTTATAAATCGTCACGGAATATTACCCCTATGTCCTTTAACACAGGAGCGTCTCATACTCTATCATACTCTTTTGTTTTCCTCAAACCGTCTAAGGCCGCACTTCTTCAGGGCCCAGGAAAAAACAAAGACGCAGAAAAGGCGGCCGCCGGTAAAAGGACCGGAGGCGGTGCCGGCAAAAGACCTGTGCGTTGCGATTTTGTATCGCCCGCTGATTCAGGTATACTACATTTTCGTCAAAACGGGAAGATGCGATGGAAGTAACACCGAACCAAGAACTGTATATTGAACAATATATCGGCGAGATCGAGGCGAAAATCGGCGAACAGTTAAGCCCCGCCCAGCGTGAACGCGCCTTGTCCCGCTTGCGCGCGCGCATTGACGAGAAACTGAAATTCCTCAATGCCTCTTCCGTTGAAGACGCCGAACTTCTTGGCATCTTGCACAAAATGGGGCCGCCGGAAACGCAGGCCCAGATACTGGTGCGCGTTTGGGGCGACCCGCCCGGCGCCGGCGCGGCATTGTCGGCGGTACCTGCCGAAACCCCGCTGAAAGAAGCGCCCGAAGGGGCCGCGCCCGAGAAGGAAGGCACCCTTGCCCCGAAGTCCACAGCCAAAGTGAAGGGGCCTGTATGGCTGGGCGTGGGCCTGTATGTGTCCGGCCGATCCGGGTTGCCCGCATGGACCGTGCGTTTTTTGGCCGTCCTGCTGGGCCTGGTTACGGGGCCCGTCGCGCTGGTGGGATACATGGCGCTTTTTGTGATGCTCCGCATACGCGGGCGCATACAGGCACCGGTGCCCTTCCACCTCTACCGTATTCCGCTCTATCCTGTGTTGACCGGGGGAATGCTGACCCTCGTGTACTTGGCCGGTCTCTATGGCATCAAAGGAATCTACACGGCCCATCAGCATTTTCTGGGCCGCCCCGTGCCGGAATTGAACGAGTGGGCCTGGCTGGAGGTTGAAGCCCCATATCTATTCCTGGGCGCCCTGGTCATTTTACTGCCGTTTGCCTTGTTGAGCGCGATGCCCCTGGCGAACCAGTGGGACCACAGCCTGAAGCGGTTTACCCAGGCGGGCGTGGTTCTCTACGGCATTACCGTATCCTTTGGGCTCGCCTTCTTCATCACCGGGATCATCCTCAATTTCGTACACGAGTTTACGTGAGATTGTCCAGGGTCGTGGAGGCCAGGACCATGACACTCTTTGCGGCGACAGGCAGGATGGGCCGGTCCACGGGCGGGGCGTCCCGGTCCGTAAAGTAGTCTTCGGGAGGCGCGGCGGCGCTGTTGATGCGCAACCGCCAGGGACCGGCGGGCAGCGTAAACGAAACCGCATTCAGGGTTCCGTTGAACATCAGGTACAGGCCGACACCCCCGTTCTCCTCCGGGTGGATGCGGCAGGCAAGGGTGTTTTCGGAACGGTCCCAGGCCGCATGCGCGCCCGAACTGTCATACCAGCACAGGTCCACTGCCGCCGGGTCAACCTCACCGCCCCTTCCCTGGAAATAAGTGCTCCGGCGCAGGACGGGATTCCCGGCGCGGAAAGCAATCAGGTTGCGGTAGAACTCGAATAGCTCGCCGGCCCGCTCTTTTCGCGACCAGTCGAACCAGGAAATCTCATTGTCCTGGCAGTAGGCGTTGTTGTTACCCCGCTGGGTGCGTTCCATCTCATCGCCGCCGAGCATCATGGGCACGCCCAAAGACAGGAACAGGGTGGCCGCCAGGCTTTTACGGCACCGGACCCGCAGCCGGTTGATTTCGGGATGGTCCGTTTCCCCTTCCACGCCGCAATTCCAACTGAAGTTATCATCGGCGCCGTCACGGTTGTCCTCTCCGTTGGCTTCATTGTGTTTCCGTTCATAGGCGACCAGGTCATACAGGGTGAACCCGTCGTGACAAGTGATGAAGTTGATGGTATGCTCCGGGCTGCGGTCGCTGTGCTGGTACAGGTCGGCACTGCCCATGATCCGGGTGGCGAAGGTCCCCTTCATGCCGGCGTCTCCCCGCCAGAAACGCCGGACGTCGTCCCGGTATTTGCCATTCCATTCCGCCCAGCGCGCCCCGCCGAAAGAGCCCACCTGGTACGCCCCGCCGGCATCCCACGCCTCCGCGATCAACTTGGTGTCCCGCAGCACCGGATCCTCCGCAATGCGCGCAATCAACGGCGCGTCTTCGCGGATGTTGCCCTCCTGGTCGCGGCCGAGAATGGACGCCAGGTCGAACCGGAACCCGTCAATGTGCATGACGGCCACCCAGTAGCGCAAGCAATCCAGGATAAAATCGCGCACCAGCGGATGATTACAGTTCACCGTGTTGCCGCATCCGGAATAATTCAGATACTTACCGTCGTCCAGAAGGTAGTAGATGGCGTTGTCAATGCCGCGAAAGCAGAGTGTGGGCCCCTGTTCGTTCCCCTCCGAAGTGTGGTTGAAAACGACATCGAGAATAATCTCAATGCCCGCAGCATGCAGGGCTTCCACCATTTCCCTGAACTCGTCCAAATGTTCCAGGCGGGTCGCTTTGACCGCGTAACGACCAGTAGGGGCGAAAAAGCCGACATTGCTGTACCCCCAGTAATTCGTCAATTCCTCGCCGGTCTCGAGGCTGCACCGGCCGAGATAGGTCTCTCCGAATTCCTGAATGGGCAGCAACTCTACTGCGTTGACGCCCAGGCCCTTCAGGTAGGGTATCTTTTCAATCAGGCCGCGATACGTACCGGGATAAGCGGTCCCGGATGAGGCGCTCCGGGTGAACCCTTTTACGTGCGTCTCGTAAATAACCAGGTTTTCAATGGGAATATGAGGCCGTACGTCAACGGTCCAATCCATTTTGTCATGAACGGCCACGCATTTCATCGTTCCCTTATGAATATCCCCCACAAACGCCTTCGCATAGGGGTCCAGCAGGTAAATGCCGGCATTATACCGGTGCCCTTCCACCGGTTCCTGGGGACCGTCCATCCGGTACAGGAAATAGACCCCTTCCGGCAATCCGTAAACATAGATGGACCACATATCGCCGATACGGTGTTTCTCCGGGTCGAACTCATATTCCCAGGCCGGGGTTTTGCTCTCAATCGTGTCAAATACCGCCACCCATACCCGGGTGGCATGACGGCTGAAAATCGTAAACCGTATACCGTTTTCATACACGATGGGACCGTTGGGATAAGGGCGCCCGACGGTAACACGTAAGCGTTCAGGATTAATCTTTCTCATACTACGCTTTAACCTCTGGCAAACCTACCATGCAAGATACTACTGAAGGCTTCGAATGTATCCGGAACCAAAGCGGATTATATCATGTATTCTTCAGAGACGCCTCAGGGAAGGCGGCTTAAGATAGAAGAGAATACCGATTCCAACATGGGCGTTGCCCGCAGTCCATCCAGGCCTAATTGCGAACGAGGGAAAACACAAGCACAAAACACAAATCATAGGCCATCAGTATCGTAATCGCGCTCCGAAAAAACGCATCCTGTAACATCCTGAAAAATCAACAATCAACGGACCCTGCCTTTTATGCCAATGATTTTGCCTCAAAGAGTATGAAAGAAAAATGGGACCATCCAACCGCCCGCATAACCTGAGTGAACGCTGAAGTTGTACGGGTGAATTCCAGGTAAGTTCTCCCCGCCGGTATGGCAAACAAAATGAAGAAGCCCCAAACGCCCCATCGCTACCATATGGACCACACTACCCATATCGGCAACATACTATATTTCAGCCTCAAAATCCATGGAATTCCTGGTCTGAATTACCCTGAATTATCCCGGGGAATGGTTACCGGTAAATTGTTGCACGCGGTCCAAGGGCAATGATTATGACCGTGAGAGCCTTGTCTTAAATCTCATAAATAACACGATAAACACCCACACGTATACGCCACGCATTGCGGCCGGTTAACTTGACGACACCTCTTGGTCGCGGGTCTTCCCCAAGCGCCTTTATTGCCTGAATAATCCGCCCCTGCTCCCCCGCGGCTATTTTGGCTAAAGAACGTTGCGCTGATTTCAGAATATGTATTTCGTAGCGCATTAAGATCCGGGGGAAATTTCAGCGATGGCCTGTTCAAAAGGAATAGACTGCTGGTCTTGGTTCTTCGCGGCATCGTAGGCGCGGATATCCTCTAGTTCCTCAAGTTCTTCGAGTATGGCTGTCCACTCTTTTATGGATAAAACGACCGCCGTTTTGTTGGACTCCTGGTCAACTATGTAGTTCGGATGTATGACATTCATTTCATGCATCTCCTAAAAGTTTGGGAGCCACTGCTTCAATGGAGGCTTTTACGGCCGTGCTTATTCTATCTCATAGGCAAATTTAAGACAACTTCTTCGGAAGAAACGGGGAATAGATTGAGGATTGTCACTACACCTGGAGGGAGTTTGATATAAATGTGTATTCTCTTCGTTATGTTAATCTTTGATAAATCAAGGTCCGGAAAATAGATTCTTAAAATTTTTTGCGCACAGGATGTAAGTTTATCCAAACCCCGTGGATAATAATCCACAAGCGGGTCATGCATGTTCCAGCGCGCGGTCTGGGGATTGTAGTTGCGGAAGGGGGCGTAGTACTGGCCGATGGCGCTGTCCCAGAGGTGACCGGTATAGCCAACCGTGAGCGGCAGTCCGGCGTTGCGCATCAGTTCGTCGTAGGCCGCGTAGTCATAGCGCGCCAAAGCGGCCTTCGTTTGGCTCGTCATCTGGCGCACCTGGGAAGGTACGCCTACTACCGACGCGCAATGCAGGTGTCATGCCGAACAACCGCGTTCCGTTTCCGAAGATTCAACTCTCAACGTCTCTAACCTAGTAGCGTGGACCGCGTGGCGGTCCTTGCTATCCCAACGGGGTTGCATTAAAAGCCTGTGGCATGCCCCCTTTCAGAACGAAAACGGGGACTGGTAACGGTGCGCTCCAAAGGCCTGCACGTGATGTACTTCGCCCCGACAAAGCGCAACGGCACCTGAACCCGCTTTCGTGGAACATGTGAATTGAAAATAATAGGGGCCTGTCCCCAACATGTTCTCTTAAAGGCGTGCGGCCGATTGATATACGGTAAAGATGCTCCTGGAACCGGCCAGAACATCGTTCGCACCTGAGACGTGGCACACCCTTATTCCACGCGTTCCAAAATGCTGCTTTGGAACGAACGTGAGAGGTTGTGGTACATTTAAAGGGCGTGAAATATATGGTTTCGCGCAACATTGCGTGAGCAGGAGCGTACGACATCATGGCAAACGTACTTGAAGAACTTGAAAAACTCTCCGTGGCTGAACGGCTGCAACTCGTCGAGGATTTATGGGATAGCATCGCGCGGAGCAACACGGAAGTCCCGATACCACAGTGGCAGAAGGATGAATTGGCGAGACGCAAAGAAATCTACTTGCGCAACCCTGATGCCGTGCTGACCTGGGATCAGGCTAAGCGCGACATACTGCAATCAAGATGAACGCAACGTTAGTACTGCTTCCCGAAGCGAAAAAGGATGTAGAGCACGCCTATCGCTGGTACGAGGAACAATCCCTGGGTCTTGGCATGGAATTCCTGCGTTGTTTGGAGGTAATACTGACTTCGATCCAACACACACCGACTATCTATCCAACAGTTCAAGGAACCTGCCGCCGGGCGATTCTGCGTCGTTTCCCCTATGCCGTATTCTTTGAAATTGAACAAGAACGCAACAGTTGTACTGTCTATTCCGTATTTCATTGCGCCCAAGACCCGGATAAATGGCAAGAGCGGTTGACGTAGGTGTCACCCACCAACGCTGTTTTGCTCGGGAACTTCGACATAACTGCCTTGCGTTTGTCGCCGAGACGGTGGTAATAGGTGGCCGCATAAGTGCCCTGCGCCCTCCGCATTCCCCATTCGGTACATTCCGCCTTCGCATTCCGCATTCCGAATTCCTTGGACATCGTCAAAGGCCTACACACCGTCCATCGTGACCACCAGATAACTCGCGGCGCCGGACAGCACCGTGGGGGTATTCCGGAGATTTAACTGTCAACGTCATTATTGTATTCAGGCACAACGTGGGGTTCCTTGTGAATCCCAACGGAATTCCGTCTCATAGCCCAAGGTTGCGGTACCCCGCTACCTTGGGTTGGGGACCTACCCTAATTCTGAAAACACCCCGGCAGGGGTAACAGCCATTAGCCGGTGGTTGAGCGAAGCTATACCACAGGATCCCAACACCGCTCCACGACCTATCCCGGAGGGATGGAGGAAACCTCCTCGTTTTTTTTTAGAAACGGGCAAAGTCGCCTGCCGGTTGTTTACGGCAAGAGCTATCCAGCTACTTTTCAGGACTGTACACTCTTGTAAAATGTGCAGGATATCCTAGACGACCTTTTTTAACACGGTTTAAAACGGCCTTTCCGGGCCGGCATAGGGTGTGGCGCCCAGTTGGCGCAGCGGACGGTCTTCGATGCCGGTCAGCGCGGGGTCGTCCGTATCAGGCGCTTCGATAAACCCGTAATAGCGGCCCAGCCAATACGTGTCCAGCCAGGTTGCCGGGGTTATGGAACGGTTGCCGCCGGAACCGCCATCTAACTTGAGAAAGGTGGCATCCAGTTTTTTGGCTTCCGATTCGCGGGGCGATATTTGTTTAGGCGCGTTGGTATCCGGTCCGAGAGCGTAGGGCACGTATCCCGGTTCGGGACACAGGTCGGCACGCTGCGAATTTTTGTAGCTGTAACTGATCAAATCAAGGGGCCATTCCCGTAAGAACTGCACGCCTTTTTCAGCCTCACAGTCGTTGCCGGTCATCATGCCGTAGAGGAAATTGAACCAGGGGTTCTTTTCAAGGCGCTTTACTTCCCAACTGCGTTCCAGGCTGCGCCGGTACAGGGCGTGCAGCCAGTCAATCTCCGTATACTTCAACAAGGAGTAATAGGCAAGAAACGCGAGTTGGTCGTCCCAGGTGGTGATATCGTCCGGGGGGAAGGTCATTTTCTGGCGCACCGTGTGCTCGTGATAGCGCCAGTCCAGCAGTTGCTGCCGCGCCTGTTTGAAATAGTCGTCCCCGAGAAGTCCGATGGCCGTGGAAACATAGGCCTGCGCTTCCATACCGTTCAATCCGCGGGCGTACATGCCATAGGGCCGCTGCAGGTACTCGGGGTCCCAGCGTCCCCAGCGGGTCAGTTGTCCGTCCTTGTCGCGCAGTTTCCAGCCGTTTTCGATAATATGCCGCGTAATGCGGTTGACGTGTTCTTTGGCCCGCTCTTTTTCCGGGCCGTCCGGGGCGACGCTGCAGAAGGTGGCCATGGCATAGTAATGGGCGCCGATTTCGTCGCTCGAGGTGTCGCCTTTCCACTCAAAGTTACCGTCGGGCGTCGGGTTCCACCGCGCGGGCAGGCCGCCCGATCCGCCTTTGGATTTCTCGCCGGCGTCCCCATGGACGGACCAGATGGACCGCGCCACAAACCCGGGGATCTCGGTAATTTCCTCCAACCAGACCATGGCCTTCAGGGTGTTCACCGCCTCTTCCCACGCCTTCGGGTCGCCGGTCACGGCATACTTGTACGTCATCGCCGTCAGCCAATGGGTGGTAAAGCCGCCGTCATTGTCCGTGATCTCCCGTATCCATTCGCCGTTGGGACCGCCCCGGTTCAGGAGATGGACGAATCCCAACCGCTTATGCCCCCACTCCTCCATCCGCCGTTCGTACACGGCGGCCTTCTTTTGCAGTGTGAACGGCTCGTAGTGGATGACGCCCAGCCCGCCGTCCGTGGCGATATAGATCGCATCCTCCGACACGGCGATGTCATTTACTTTGTCATTGGGCAGCCAGCGCTTTCCGGCGAAATAATGAAACGACCCGTCTTTGAGATGCCGTATGGCGCCCCAGGTAGTACCGATCCACAGGTCACCATCGAACCCTTCCGCGAAGCATATGACGTCTTCATAGGGTAGCCCATCCGAACCATCCAGGGTCGTCATGGCCATTCCCCGCAGGACGGCGATGCCTTTATCTGTTCCTATAAGCAGCCGGTTGCCCAGGGCGATCATATCGCGAAAGTTATTGGAAGGCGGCAGGCCCCAGTCGGCTACACGGGGGTCCACCAGGTCATTGTCCAGCAGGACCAACTCCCCGGGCCGCATCACGTACAGGGTCTCGCTGTATCCGGCAAGACGCACCACCGGCCCGATGCGTTCCGGATGCATCAGCACCTGGGTCCCGTCTTCCATCAGGAACGTGCTGTTGGTGCTGCGAAACCCCGTTTCCGGCTCGACATCGATCAGCTCGCCGTCCACATACCGGTACACCGTATCGCGGGTCGCCGCGTACACTTCCCCGCGCACCAGGCAGGCATCCACGAAGGCTTCGCCGCTAAGTTGCTCAATATCATACCCGTCGTACCGGTACAGCCCGGAATCGGAAAGCCCCCATAAGGCGCCGTCCAGGACCCGGAAGCGTCTTATGCCCGTTGGGGCTTCCGGAACCGCGGTCAACTGGCCATATTCCCATTCATACACCGCATCGCCGGTACTGACAACCACCATGCCGTCAAGCGCCGCCACCGTCAGCAGCGGTTTGT
>JAKJCY010000021.1:19531-37097 GCA_022706235.1 Candidatus Hydrogenedentota bacterium
TATTCCCATTCATACACCGCATCGCCGGTACTGACAACCACCATGCCGTCAAGCGCCGCCACCGTCAGCAGCGGTTTGTCCGAATCCGCCTGTTCACCAGATTCCTGTAAGTATACGGCGTCCGCGACCGGCTTCCAGAGACGCTCTTCCGGCCCCCGCAGATAGGGATCGTCGGCAAATGCCGTCCCGAGACCTAGTACTACAACCAGAGACAAAAAAAACAGGCGTGATTTCACAAACATTAAAAAAATCTCCTTGTTGACTTCTATCCCATATCCAACGCGGACGAGACCCGCAACTCAGTTGAAATGTTGGACTAAACGGCTTCCCCGTGGATATTCACTCGTATGCCCGCAAAACAGGGACAGACAACCAAATAGCAGTATCTGCCAAATGGCTTATCTGCAACGGTCGTGGGCTATTTGGCAGTCAGTCCCTGTTTTGCTCTGTTTTCTTGTTTGCGTTTAGTCCAACAAAGTTTTTCAGTTGGCAGGGCAACTGAAAAAGCTTATTCGTTCTTTGTTGAAATTGCTTTCGTAATACTTTAAGCGTGTTCTTTATCCTGAAAGGATTGAACAATAAAGCCCAGGGTTGCGGTACTCCGCTACCCTGGGAACCGCCGCCCAAATCGCCCCTACCCTGAAAGGGTTATGTAACACAGACTTACGCAACCCTTTCAGGGTAGGGTATGAAGGAGGTGCGCTACATTAACCCAGGGTAGCGGAGTACCGCAACCCTGGGCTTTGATATGTAAGCCCTTCGGGCTATTTGGATTCAACTTTTTTTATGGGCCTTACAGCCGACACACTCCTGAGAAACATAATTACAACCTGTTGATATAAAACAACTTAATGGAATTTGGTTTTGTGGCATTTACCTCGATTACGAACTACGAACTACGATTACGAGCACGAATCGGCGAAATCGTTATCGTGCTCGTAATCGAAACGTTTCTGTATACAAATGCCCCCGGCACCCGGGGTGAGTGGCTCCTAATGTGCAACGTCGTACTAACCGTCATCAGATAAACCAATATTGTATTTAGGCTACCGTTGTTTATAAAACCCAAGAAAATAAAGACCGGCTGAAAATGTGGAAGAGAAACAGGAAACTGTCAGCATGCAGCGCACCCAGAAACCCAGCGCATGGACCCTCAGGCATACATGAGCTTACCACGGGGCTCAGGAATAGGACGATTAAGTTCTTTGGCGGTATCAATCCATTCTTGAATGACAATTTCAGCCTGCTTTACAGCCTCTACATAGGTAGCGCCGTCAGCCATGCACCCTGGAAGTTCGGGAACTTCGACAATAAAAGCATTGTCGGTATCGCTCCAATAAATAATCATTTCACATTTACTCATGGTCGTCTACTCCCAAGTGATACTTAACAAGGATGTCTCGGATCTGTTTTACTTAATAGGCTTTTGCCATGGCGCCTTTGGGTTGAAGATTCAGAATGTCATCTATCCCGCGACGAAAGAATATAGGTTGATCGCCTCGAATACGCATTTCAAAAGCCAAATAACGCAGTAGTGAGACAATATCCGCAAACCGTATGCCCGCATCGGCGTTGCCACACAAAATAGCGTGCAGGGGTGTTCTCATGCTTGCCCAAACAATAAACTCCTTATAATCACATATGCTTGACTTATAGTATACGGAGGAAGGATGACGGCGTCAACCTGATGGCTTGGAATTTAAGAAAGAACGAAAAGGACATAAATGATCAACGGGACGGCGGCAAACGGTTAGGCTCGTCTCTTTGACACGTTTTAAAAATAGGCCTTGGGCAGGGTAAAATAGCGCCATCGTACTTCCAAGAAATCTATACGAAAATGCCTTTAAAACGACCAGACCTACATCCCTTTTCCATGCCCGTTCGTTTTTGTCTCGCCCTCGTGCTCGGGGCGGCTTCCTGGCACCTGTATCCCGGCTGGGTCACCGTAGTACTGACCTTCCTGCTGGCCTTGTTGTCATCAAAAGCGGTACTGTATGCTCACGCACTACTTGCCGCGGCCTGGGTGTTCCTCAACGCAGTTCACGCGGTTTCCATCCCGGTATCCCTGGAAAGCCAGGAAGTCCTGTACCGTTTTCTCCAGGGTGCCATCCTGATTCTTCTGTCTGCGCGCGGGAAACCGCTGGTGATTTCTTTTTCCGATGATAACAGACTTGCCGGGCGCATCAGCGCAGGACTTACGGGCCTCGCGGTCTGCCTCTGTGTTGCCTGCCTGTTCCGCAGCACCTCCCTGCTTTACACCGGTTGGGTCGCCGTACTGATTCTGTATGCCCATCTCATCCAAAGCATTCCTCTGCTCAAGTCGGTGAAAATGCTGTTTTCCGTTTGTATTCCCCTTGTCATCATGGCTGTGATCCTTGAGATCGGAACCCGCCAGCTGTTACCGATAGAACAGAAACCCGGCGGTTTATATCTACCCGATCCGGACGCCATCTATACCCTGCGTCCGGGCGGCGAAACAGGCTATAGTTTTAAGGATAACTCCGGGAACATTCTGGAGTGGCAGGCGGTCATATCGCCCCAGGGCATCCGGGACCAGGAATATGGCGCCAAGACCTATGATGAATACCGGATTGTTACCCTAGGAGATTCCTATACCATGGGCCAAACCCTCCCATGGGCAGATACGTTTCAGCGGAAACTCGAATGCCTGCTGAACCAGGAAAATCCTTCCCGGCGCTTTACCGTGGTAAATTGCGGGGTTCCCGGGTACGCGCCCTGGCAGGAACAGATTTTCCTGCAAAAACGGGGGTTTAGTTTTGAGCCCGATCTCGTCCTGCTGCAACTTTTCCCACCCAATGATATTGCCGGTTCCTACACCAAGGTCGGTAAATTCCTGCACGCTTTCATCATGGAATGGGAGCAACGCATACTAGATTTTCGCCGTCAGCACGAATGCCCTTTTTTTCTGGAACGCTGGTTTCAACAACATTCCAATGGGTATCGCCTGTGGTGTTCGCTAACAGGACGCACCGGGTATGTGCGGGATGCCGCCTTGAATTTCCGTTTGATTCCCCAATTCGATTATAACGCTCCGCCGCTTATAAGCGCCCGAAATCCCTATCAGGAGGCCTGCCTGGTTGACTGGTACCCGGAATTATATGAAGCCTGGGCTCTTTATGAGGAAAGTATCCGGGGCATTCGCGATGATTGCCGGGAGCGGGGCGTACCGCTTGCCGCCTTCGTGCATGGGGAGTATATTTCCCTGGACCCGGTCTACTGGGAGCGATTGAACCGTGAATTCCCGGACCACCGCTATGAAAGGAATAAAGACATCCGGTTGACAACGGAACTGTTGACGGCGCTGGACATTCCCAACACGGATGTTGTTGCCTCCTTCGCTGCCTGTCCTGAACCGGAAGACCTGTATTATTTGTATGAAGGACATTTCACCCCCGAAGGCACGGACGTGCTCGCATCCTGCCTTCGGGATTTTCTTTTGAAAACCGTCCTAGGCACGCCTTGATCTGCCCGGAATGAATGCAGGGCAAAGGTGTCTCCCCCCTGTCAACTGCAGCAGATACCATTGTTTAAACCTGGCGGGGTGGGTAAAGGCCGTCCCCCTCGTTCATATCCGACTAGACAATTACTATGCGAACCGTGGGCGTACCTTCCCAGGGTGCGCCAAGTACTGGCGATTACCCTTATGGCGCACCTGGGAAGGTACGCCTACTTCATCTTTTGCTCAAGTGTTTTTGTTTTTGTTGGGTTACGTGCAACGACCGCATTGGATACCTATGCCCGCGATGAACTGCCCCAACGTATTCATGCCGCGATGCTTGAGGACATTATCAAGGAGAAACTTTTCGCGCATAATAGCATAGATGCTACCGCCGTAGAGGGCCGTGAAAAGCCAGCGAAAAAAGAAAAAGAGGATACGGCCAAGCCCAAGAAGAAAAGAGGACGCCCCAAGAAGGGCGAACAAGCGCCGCCCCCCGACCCCAAACGTATTGATTTACAACCCAACCGCTCGCTGGAGGACAACATAAAGGAATTGCCCAATCAATGCGACGTTGGAACCAAACGCAATAGCAAAGGACATACCACCCATTGGATAGGGTATAAACTTCATCTGGGAGTGGTTGATGGCGATATTCCCGCAGCGGCAATTCTTACCAGCGCTTCAACTCACGACAGTCAAGTGGCTATCCCCTTAATGCAGATGACCAAGGAACGCCTGGATACGCTGTATGACCTTATGGACGCTGCCTATGACGCGCAAGGCATACATGATTTCAGTCGTACGCTAGGCCATGTGCCCGTCATTGACCCCAATAAACGTACGGGAGAGACCATTCCCATGGACCCCGCGAAAAAACAACGCTACAACCAGCGTAGTGCTGCTGAACGGGCCAACAGCGCGCTCAAGGACAACTATGGCGGGCGCTTTGTGCGGGTGCGTGGCGCGGCCAAGGTCATGGCCCACCTGATGTTCGGAGTAATTGCATTAACGGCGGCACAAGTCTTCCGACTGATAGGCTGAAAAAGCCTTGATTGAGGGCCTTTTCAGGTTCCGGCCGTTAAACCGGAGGTTGTGGTATACGTATGACACCATATTTTATGCAAAAATTACCGCTATGAAGAGTGAAAAAGCAAAAACATCTTGATTTTTGCGCATCCCTGTGGTAGCATGCATTTTGTCGGCGGTATGGGCGGTATGTGCCGCAGGGTTTTGTAAGAGGCTCTTGAACTTTAGGTCTTTTGTTTGTGTTGGAGCACTCATATGCTTAATCTTCTTCTCGTTGTGGATAAAAAAGTAATTGTTCGTTTTATTTTATCAATTAGTCTTGGCATGATTTCCTATCTGTTATACAATGACCCTATCATTTCTTGCATTGCAGTGATTGTTGCTGCAATTTCTTCGCGTCAACTTCTACATTCCCTCGCGATATTCCTAGTTATTCTTGTAGTTATAGATAATATTTTATATAATCTATGTCCTAAATACATGTACCTAAATACACCAATATTCTTCGTCCTATTACAGTTCGGGCTTATGCTTGGATTCGGTAGATTTCTGCAACCATTGTCAACATCCTTTTTAAGCCACGATGCTCTCGCCTGTAAAACGAGAACTTTTCTGTTATTTGCAGCCGCTGCTTTGGGGATGATGACTTTTTTCCGCCGGTTCCCTCTTGTGTATGGTGTCTGGTCGGGAATTCTTGTATGGTATGTGCAACGAATCAATCCACTTGAGATACGAGGTCTTCTGTGGAAATCCACAGGACTTGTTTTTCCCTTCTTATTGGGATTCATGTTGTTGGAGGGGGGAACACGGGTTCTTCTGCCTGTCGACGGGAGACACGGCAATTTTTTCGAGATTGATGAAGAACTTATCTATACATTAAACCCTGGAGCTTCACTCCGACAACGTTTTCCGGACAATATGGGCAAAGAAGTTGAATGGGATGCTGTCATTTCATCGCAGGGAATCCGCGACCGTGAATATGGCCCAAAAGAAAACGATGAGTTCCGAATTGTAACCATCGGGGATTCTTTCACCTTCGGAACGCCCCTGCCCGACCCGGAGGATACCTTTCAACGGCAACTAGAAAGGTTACTGGAGGAGGAGAACTTGACTAAACGTGTCAAAGTCCTGAACTGTGGAGTTTCCGGGTATGCCCCCTGGCAGGAGCGAATATTCTTGTGGAAACGCGGTTCTCACTTTGAACCGGACCTAGTAGTGCTACAACTTTTTCCAGCGAATGATGTTGCAGGCTCCTACACTAAGATAGGAAAACGTTTGAAAGCCTATGATCTCAAGTGGGAGCGAGAAGTATATCAATTTCAACGGCAACATGAATGGCCATTCTATCTGGAACGTCAATGCCGGCAGTATTCAAATCTATACCGTTTCTTCTGTTCTCACTATGAAAATGTTGACCTTATTGCCACCATAATGCTGGCAAGCCGCTTCATTCCAAGTTCAAACGATGTCCTCTTAGGAGCAGGCGTTAACAGGAACCATCTTTTAGAGGTTTGTCTCGTCAACTGGTATCCCGAACTATATGAGGCATGGTCTATTTTTGAAGAAAGCGTTCAGGGGATCCGGGACGATTGCCTGGAACGCAACGTTCCCTTAGTCGCGTTCGCACATGGTGGCATTTTTTCTTTTTTGCCGGAGATATGGGATCAGTTGGAAGAGGAATATCCTACCATTTCGTATCAGATGAATAAGGATCTTTATTTAACAAACGAAATGTTGACGCGATTGGAGATTCCCCATCCGGACATGATAACTCCCTTCATGTCATATCCCGATCCACACGATCTCTACTATACTTATGACGGCCATTTCACACCTCAGGGCTCGGCGGTTGTGGCATCAATCCTGCGTGATTTTCTAATGCGAAAATATTTCAAGGAAATGCAAGAGGAAGCCACGTAACTTTCACTAATCTTTTGTTCTTCAGCATGTTTTATCCTATCTCTTCCCTTAGATCATTTACGGGAAGGGTATCATGAAACTATAGTGGGCATACAGACATAGTTCATAGTCTTTTTCGAGGGCAGTATAGTAATTGATAAAATATCTGGTATCATGAACTTTTTTTGGCAAAGAGTTAACCTTTGGCGGGTGAAACTGTAATGCCTTCTCGTTTTTGTAGGTAAAAAAAATGTTCATGAGGTTCAAACGGCATACTTCAAATCTCAACATTACTGTTCGGATACTGGCATTAATACTCCTGTCAGCACTCTCATATTTTATTGACCCGAACTGGTTGACGGTAGGCATGACAATACTTCTGGGGGGCTTGTCTTCACGATTTGTTCTGTACTGTCAAGCAGTGCTTGCATTGGCGTTTGTCATGTCAGGCAGTGTGATCTCCATGTTCTTTCCTGCCTTTCTCGATTTTCAGGGAATACTGTATCATGTTCTTCTGGCCAGCGTTTATCTTGTCTTCTATTTCATCAGACAACCTCTGTTCATTTCCGTTTACCGTCGCGATAGTTTTAACACGTTCCTGGCCTTGGCACTCTCTATCCTTGCGGTATGCGTGGCATTTTTCAGTTTATCCTGCAACTATCCCCTCTCCTATTCAGGTTGGGCGGTTGCACTGCTTGTATTTACCCAACACTTTAAACGAAACAATCTTTTGCGTTTAATAAAATCCGCGCCGGGCGTCCTGTTTTCGCTGATAATCATGTTTGCGATTCTGGAAACAGGTTCACATCTCCTTATGCCGACAGGAAGCATGCCCGGGGAGTTATATGTCACCGATAAGGACGCGATCTTTACCCTTTGTCCCGGCGGCAAGGGTGTCTATTATTTCAAAGACAATTTACAAACTGTTACTGAATGGGGGGACACCATATCTTCACAAGGCATTAGAGACCGCGAATACGGTCCAAAAGAACCCGATGAATTCAGAATTGTCACGCTGGGCGATTCCTATACCATGGGACACTGCCTGAAACGGGAGGATACATTCCAACGCGAACTTGAAAGACTGCTTAACCAGGGAAAAGCGGCCAAACGCATTACGGTAATCAACTGCGGCGTTGGCGGTTATGCCCCTTGGCAGGAAAGGGTCTTTCTTCAGAAACGCGGTTTTGGATTTGACCCGGACATGGTAGTGCTACAAATTTTCCCGGCGAACGACGTCTCCGGTTCATACACAAAGGAGGGGAAATATCTTCATACCTTTGACATGGGCTGGGAATTGAAGCTAATTGATTTCCGTCGCCAGCAGGAGTTTCCTTTTTATCTGGAACGCTGGTGCCAAAGGCACTCCAATCTTTACCGTTTTTTGTGTTCTGAGTACGGGCAGGAGGGATTCCTGAGAGATGTCGCGTTGCAGTTTCGTTTGATCCCCCGGATTTACTATGCACCTCCGGTAATCAAATGTTCCAGGGAGGGAAAATATGAGACCTGTCTTCAAGAATGGTATCCCGAATTACAAGAGGCTTGGAATATTTTCAGGGAAAGTATTCGCGGTATTCAAAATGATTGTGAACAACACGGAATTAAGCTTGCGGTTTTCGCGCACAGAGACTATCCATCGCTAAAACAAACTTTTTGGGAGGATCTAAACAGGGATTTCCCGGACTCGCCCTACGAGGCAAATAAAGACATTCGCCTCATTGAGGAAATGTTGCGTGAATTCAACATTCCGTATATTGACGTGCATAAATCTTTCATGGCTTATCCTGTTCCGGAAGATTTATATTATATTTACGACGGTCATTTCACACCTCAAGGCGCCAAGGTTCTGGCGGGATGCCTTTATAATTTCCTGATGACCGCTGTTTTCAATCCTGAATAAAAGCAACTTACCGTGAACTGTTTGATTCACCTACCGGCAAGCCTTTAAAATGACACGCTTATCGGTATACGGGGAAATAGCCGGCAGCATTACAGTAAAAGGTCGTGTTATTCCCCTTTCATAAGAATCTCAACGACAAGGATGCCCATGAACATATTGGGAATATCGGCGTTCTACCATGACAGTGCGGCGGCATTGCTTCGCGACGGCGACATCCTTGCCGCGGCGCAGGAAGAACGCTTTTCACGCAAGAAACACGATCCCCGTTTCCCCGGGCATGCGGTGGAGTATTGTCTTGGGGAAGGAGGCATTACTATAGACCAGGTGGACTATGTCGCCTTTTACGACAAGCCGCTCATCAAGTTTGAACGGCTGCTGATGACCTACCTGGCGTCTTCGCCCCACGGCTACCTGTCGTTTTTGTCCCAGATGCCGTCCTGGCTCAAAGAGAAGTTGTTCGTGCGGAATACCATCCGCAAGCAGCTTGGCTACCAGGGCAATATTCTTTTTTCCACCCATCATCTGTCGCATGCGGCCGCCGCTTTCTTCCCCAGTCCCTTCGAAGAAGCCGCCTTCATCACCGTGGACGGCGTCGGGGAATGGGCGACCACCACCTACGGCATCGGCCGTGATACCAAGGTAAAGATCCTCAAAGAGATCAATTTCCCCCACTCGTTGGGACTGCTCTATTCGGCGTTCACCTATTTCACCGGCTTCAAGGTCAACAGCGGCGAATACAAACTGATGGGCCTTGCGCCCTACGGGGAACCCCGCTTTGTGGACATCATCAAGCGGGAGTTGATTGACATCCGGGATGACGGTTCGTTCCGGTTAAATATGCGTTACTTCGATTACTGCGCCGGTTTGCGCATGACCAACCGCCGCTTCGCCGACTTGTTTGGCGGCCCGGAACGCACGGCGGAGACGAAAATTACCCAGCGCGAGATGGACCTGGCGAGCAGCATCCAGGTAGTGACCGAAGAAGTAATGTTGAAAATGGCCCGGCACGTCCAACGGGAGACGGGCATGAAAAAACTCGTCCTCGCGGGCGGTGTGGCGTTGAACTGCGTCGCCAACGGCAAGGTACTGCGTGATAGCCCCTTTGAGGACATCTGGATTCAGCCCTGCGCGGGTGACGGCGGCAACGCGTTGGGTGCGGCGCTCTTCGCCTGGCACCAGCTGCTGGACAAACCGAGAACGGTTACGCCTCGGATACAGAAAGCCTCGTATCTCGGCCCCTCCTATTCCGATGAAGAAATCCAGGCCTTTCTGGACAACCGTAAGATTCCCTACCGGAAACTGTCCCGGGAAGAACTGCCCGAAGTGGTGGCCGGCTTAATCAGCGACGAAAAAGTGGTCGGCTGGCATCAGGGCCGCATGGAATATGGTCCACGCGCACTGGGCGGACGAAGCATCCTGGGGGATCCCCGTTCGCGGGACATGCAGTCCGTACTGAACCTGAAGATCAAGTTCCGCGAATCGTTCCGCCCCTTCGCGCCCACGGTGCTGGCGGAGCACGCTGACGAGTGTTTCGACCTGCGCGGCGAGGAAAGTCCCTACATGCTCCTGGTCGCCGATGTGCGTAAAGACCGGCTGCGCGACCTTTCAGAAGAGGAAAAACGCGCGCTGGGTTTTGACAAACTGCGCGTGCCCCGCTCCGACCTGCCCGCCATCACGCATGTGGATAATTCCGCGCGGGTGCAGACGGTCCGGCGCGAGGATCACCCCCTGTACCACGACATGATAGAAGCGTTTTATAAAAAGACGGGGTGCCCTGTCATCATCAACACCTCATTCAATGTGCGCGGCGAACCCATTGTCTGCACGCCCGAGGAAGCGTACACCTGCTTCATGCGCACGCGCATGGATTACCTGTGCATGGGGTCCTTCCTGCTCGACAAGACCGAGCAGGAACCCTGGGAAGAAGAAAAGGATTGGCGCCAGGAATTCGAACTGGATTAACCCTCACCGGAACACATGACATGCTTGATATCGATACCTCCAGCAAAACAGAACAACGCAAGTTCGGCCTGGTCATGGCGGCGGCGATTTCCATCCTGGGCCTACTGCGCGCTGTTATCCGCTTCGCCCTGCACGGCACCTTCGCCAATCCCCTGTGGTTTTTCCTTGTCGCCCTTCCGTTTTTGGCGCTGGGGCTGATTTGGCCCAAAGGCCTCAAACCTGTTTTTGTAGCGTGGATTAAACTTGCCCTGGTGCTGAATTGGATTGTAACGCACGTCTTGCTGACCGTTGTTTACTTCCTCATCATTGTTCCCATGGGACTGGTCATGCGGCTGTTCAGCGAAGACCCGCTCAAGCGCAAGTGGCTGCCCCAGTCGGAGAGTTACTGGGAAGCCCCCGAAGAACAGCCGGAAGAATTCGAACGGTACCTGAACCAGTTTTGAGACAATGCGCTCTTCTCTCCCTTGGGCCTCTTTCCCCCCTGCCATACACGCCGAGGCCTGCAATTCATAATTCTCCATTTCCCCTATACACCATCAAACACCAGGGATATGGTGGTGGTGTGGACGCTGCTCATCCTCGAATCCTCTCGTTCCCAAATGGAATTCTTGTCATTACCCACAACTATCTTCTGTCTTGTCGGCACAAAAATGGTAGGCCGGGTGGAGCGGGCCTTTGTATGTTGCACTTAAAACAATCCTGTGTCCCAACCAGTAAACAGGCATATACATTGCCAAAACTGAAGCGAAACCCGCCTTTCTGTTTGCTCAAAGGTTCTATGAAGAAGCCGGGTTCCGCTTTGTCGGACATGAATATCAAGGCCGCCCTGTATAGTCAAAATCTGTTTTAGTCCATAAACAATACCATTTGCTGCCGCTTCACCCGGCTTACAAAACCATTGTTAAAAGATGTGGGTAATGACAAGAATGGAATCTGGGAACGAGTTGGCAATTCTTTATTCTGCATTCCGCACTCGTGTGGAAGGCAGATGGGAATAGCGGCCCCATGCTCACGTATTTCATTACAACGATAAAAATAGTATATACTCCCCGGACTTTTCCCGTAGCATCAATCTAAAACGCAACCATAGAAGGCCTTGCATGAACCGCTATCGCTTTTTATCTTACTCGTGGCTCTTCCGCCGGCTACTGTTGACTGTTCTCGTGACCGCTGCCGCCCGTTCCATGGCAACGGACGGCACACAGATGACCGGGATAGGCGCGGTACAGCAAGGGACCTGCGGCGCCGGCGTCGCCGGTCCCGGCGACAGTACCTGGGTATTGCTTAATCCGGCCGGGATACTCGAAATGGGCTGCCGCCTCGACGTCAGCATGGAAGTATTCGCCCCGGAACGCCATAATCGACCGGGCGGCCTGTTTGGAAATTTGGCTGCCGGCGACATGGAAGATACCAGTATGTTCATGATACCGTCGCTGGGCTACAGCCGCTGCCTGGATGGCGGTAACGCCGCATGGGGCGTCGGACTTTACGGGGTGAGCGGCATGGGTGTGGAATACAGAACCTCCCGGGCCATACTACCCCGCCTTTTTCTAAAGAATTATGACCGCCGAACGGAATACAGTGTAGCGCAACTGGTAGCGGCCTATGCGCACACCCTCGGAGACTCGGGCTGGGCAATCGCTTTTGCGCCCCATTTAAATTATTCCATGTTCAAGTCGGACATGCTGACCCTGAACTTCTCGGAAACGAAGGGCGGCAACCATTGGGACGACGCTTACGGGCTGGGATTTTCCCTGGGCCTGCATAAACGTTGGGAACGCATCGCCTTTGGACTTACCTATACCTCCCGGCAATGGATGACCGAGTTTAAAGCGTACGATGACCTCTTTTTCGCTTCCATGGACCTGCCGCAACTGCTGCAGGCGGGGATTGCCTATTCCCTTTCACCGCGGCTGGAAGTGGTGGCCGACTATAAGTGGATCGACTGGTCCGGCATCAGCCAGATAGGCGCCGAACCCCTTCGGGGCGGTTTCGGGTGGCACGATCAGCATGTATTCAAAGCGGGCGTTACCTGGCATGCGCTTCCGAAATGGACCTTTCGCGCCGGGTTTTCACACGCCCAGTCGCCTATCGATGAACGGCATGTATTTGCCAATGCCCTGTTCCCCGCCATCACAGAAAATTCCACCGCCGTAGGCGCATCCTACAGCATATCCGATACTTCGGAGATTCACGTCGCCTTCACGCACACCTTCGAAAACACCCTGAAAGACAGCGGTCGCGGGGATTTATTTTCCCTGCTGGGGAAAGGCTCCAAAATTTCCCTGGAAGAAAATGAACTCACCGTTCAATACAGTTACACGTTCGCCCATGGAACAGGCGATCAAAAAAGGAAGGCGGGCTATCGGCAATAGCCCGCCTGAAAAGAAAGATTAATCCGGAATGTTATGCGGGTTCTGAGAACCCGACATGTTAAGCCGGAACGCTAGTTCCCCTGCTTGGCTGCAAGTTCCGGTATCAGGGTTTTGGCGCGTTCCAACACTGCCGCGTTCTCAGGGGCATCCCCGAGCTGTTCCGCTATGGCGATTGCCGCCTGAACGGCCTCTCCCGTAACGGCTTCGTCCGATAACCAATAGCAGCGAGAAGAGCAACACCGCCATGACGCCGCCTGATAGGTATAGATAAAATAGAGGAGGCGTTGTGTTTTCATCCGGCAGGGTAATGGGATGGGTGTCCACAAGAAGGCCTATAGGGGTCATTGTACCGTTCGCCGCATACGCCCGCCAGCGGCGGATGCCGCCGTAGTTGTTCGAAAAAAACTGTTTGCGCGGCCAGTCCACCACCGTTATACCCGCATCGTTCTTTTCCACCACCATGAAATGGCCCTGCTTTTTCGCCCCGGAAAACGAATGAATGAGGAGATAGAGATCGCCTTTCCAGCGGGCAACCGCCTTGCCCGTCCATTCACAAGGCAGGGTGTGCAGCCCCGCTTCTTCAAGATAAGTCCGCAGTTGTTCCAGGGACGCCGCTTCTTGTTCCGTACCCAATGCCGCACGCAATTTTCCCAATGCGGGGGAGCGATTCAATAAGCGTTGCTCCAGGTAGCCCGCGCAACGAACCGCGCAGGATTGTCCTATCAACTGATCCGGCTCGGCACCTGCGGCAAGACAGCCCCCCCAAACAATCCAGCATAACAACAGCCATGCATTCCATAAATATAAGTCACCCATAAGCGGCTTACGGTTTCCCCAGCCAATACCGCCAACCAGCTACGGTAACACCCCCTAAAATACCGAGAGCCAACAGAATGATCAGCAGATCGGCATGGCGCTCCAGCCAAGTTTCTTGGGCCGTACGAAATACTTCTTGCGTCTCCATATCCACAAGCCCAGTATCAGGTGGAATTTCAACTTCGAAATCCGACTTTTTGAGTTTTTCATTAATACGAATTGTTCCTAGATCAAAGTGTATCTCTGTTGTGCTAGGGATAGGCTCATATTCACGATCTTCATGCGTTTTGACAGACGCCTCACAGCGTGTAAATTCATTGCGAGCAGCCCGTAATAGAATTGCGTGTGACCTCTTAACACTTTCTTCTGTAGGTCTATACCAAGTTTCTTTTACATGACAAGGAAACCAAAGGTTGTTAATCATCTCATAATTCATCAACTCAATAGTACGGAGATAAGTAACAACTTGATAAATATCTTTTGTTGCAAAATGTTGTGCTTCATCAGGCAGACAGTGTGCGGGCCTGAGAACATATTCAATCTTTGTTATAAGATTACTATTATCCAGATATACATTTACGCCGGATTGTACTTCTTTTACTGTTACCCAATACATGAATATCCTCTGATCACCTTTTTCAAATAACAGGGCTATACCAGGAAGAGAAAGTATTGTATGCAGACCAAGCGAAGTCGGGTCGGACCGAATCGCTTGCTCAAAAGGCACTATTAAAAACAACTGTCGGAGGAATTGGGAAGATTGTGCAAAAGAAAGAGAGGTTGCATTTACATGACCAGTAGCACGATTGCTTTGATAACCTAGCAGTTTGGATTTTCCGTCTACCAACGATTCTTTTAATACTGAGCCAATGGGTTCTGCTCCCGCGATATTGTGCCCTAGTACAACTGATTGGTAATAATGCATATCATTCTGCCAACGATATTCAATCTCTTCCTCTTTCCACTCGCCAGAAGGGAGATCAAATCGGTAATGATATTTACACTGTAAACTCTTGAATGCCTCAAGCCAATCTAATATATTTTGCTTAACCTGTTCGCCAGTTACACGATCTCCAGCAATCTGCGACACCGCAAAAGAAGTTGGGAAAAATAAAATTATTAGCATTGCCATATATAACAGGCGCTTAATTACTGTGCCAAAAATAAAATCTAACACAACATGTTCCTTATGGCTCAAAAGTTGTTCTTAATTATAATTATAGTTTATGAGTTAACCTATTTATATTACTATTCTGGTGAGTAACAAGAGGTAGAATTACAGGGCGTCATATATTCTGCTATGCAAAGCCCAGTGTTAAGCAAAGCAACTACAGGACATTCCGTTGGGCAAGGTGGGTCATGTTCCTCGCACCAGCTTGAACAGCAACTTGTTAAGCCGTCTTTATTAACACATTCTAGTTTTTCGCCATACGGATAAATTATTCGCGCTAAGCCTATGCATCCCGTACAAATATCAATCCCTGGACCCGGCGACTCTCCTTCTTCCACATTTTCTCCTTCTACTACTACCCACCCCCAAGTACATTTTTCCTGCGTTGCTTCGTGAGAACAGTTTTCGGATTCGCATGCACATTCTCTGGACCCAATAATATCCTTAAGGACACTGGAATCCTGACTTTGAATAATTGCTGCTTCTAACCATTGGGCTATGGCAAAATCGGAGATAACCAACGCCCCCATAATAAGCGTAATAGAAAGAATTGTGATGTGAATCTGGTAGTGTTTCATGATTGTTTCCTTTCATTTTTTTTATTCTGTTACTCTGCTGTCGTATCATTACAAACAGGGGTGGAACAGGCATATTGACGCAGAATAAGTAGCGTGACGCCAAAAATAACCAAGCCTATCGAGATGACCTGCGACACCGTCATCCCCAGCAGGTCATGAGCGCTGTCGCCCCGGAACATTTCGACGATACCGCGCAAGACACCATAGCCGATGAGATAACCACACAATGGACCGCCCCACATTCCCTTTTGACGCAAGAGCAAAAGAAGCGCCACAAAAAGAATCAGCAAACCCAGGGTCATATACAGTTGCGTGGGATGCACGGGAAGGGAATGGGACGCGTCCGCCCAAATGCGTCCCTCGTTCACATGCTGACGCCAGGCAAAGGAATAACGCGGGAAGTGTATACCCCAGGGCAGGCGGGTTGGAGCCCCCCAACAACAGCCGTTACACAGACACCCTATCCGGGTGATCGCCTCGCCCAGCGCGACAAAGGGCGCCGCCAAGTCCAGGAGGGGCAGGATGGGGACAGCAAAGATGCGTGCGTACAGCAATACAGCGACCAGGCCCCCGGCAAAGCCGCCATAAAAGACCAGCCCACTCCCGGTTAACTGAAAGACCTGGCATAATGGTTGATTGAATTGCACCAGGTAAAACAAGCGGGCGCCCAGGACCGCCCCGAGAAAAGCCCACACGCCGATATCAGGCCGCACCCGGAGCGGTGTTGCCGAACGGCGATCATACCAGACCATTCCAAAAATACAGAAGACAAAGCTGAAGCACAAAAAGAAGGTATAGGCGGGTACGGGCAGCCCCCACATCGTAAACAAGATACGTTTCACACCCTCATCCTCCTGTTCCCGCTTGATACGCATAACACACCGCAGTGAACTCCCTGGTTCGGACCTGCATCCAAGAACGATGAAAGCATACCAAAGAGAGAGTATACACCATCAGACGCTGAAAGTCAATTCCTAAATAGTAAAGTTTATATCTATTATATAAGGGGGGGGTAGTTTGCTATATATTAAAATTTTAACGTGCAACGGTGTAATTTTATCCTGGTTCCCAAATTCCCATTTGGGAACCGCCCTCAAACAACACGTGATAGACACAGGTTCAAGCCGATACGGGGAAACGGAAATGGAATTTCAAGAGAGAGTGCGTTCCCAAATAGGAATTTGGGAACGAGTTAAACAGTAAACAGGCATATACATTGCAAAACTGAAGCGAAACCCGCCTTTCTGTTTGCTTAAAGGTTCTATGAAGAAGGCGGGTTCCGCTTTGTCGGACATGCATATCAAGGCCGCCCTGTATAGTCAAAATCTGTTTTAGTCCATAAACAATACCATTTGCTTCCGCTTCACCCGGCCTACAAAACCATTGTTAAAAGATGTGGGTAATGACAAGAATGGAATCTGGGAACGAGTTGGCAATTCTTTATTCTGCATTCCGCACTCGTGTGGAAGGCAGATGGGAATAGCGGCCCCATGCTCACGTATTTCATTACAACTATCAAAATAATATATACTCCCCGGACTTTTACCGTGGCATTAATCGAAAACGCGACCATAGAAGGCCTTGCATGAACCGCTATCGCTTTTTACCTTACTCGTGGCTCTTCCGTCGGCTACTGTTGACTGTTCTTGTGACCGCTGCCGCCCGTTCCATGGCAACGGACGGCACACAGCTGACCGGGATAGGCGCGGTACAGCAGGGGACCTGCGGCGCGAAGGCAATCGAGCTTGCCAGCGAAAAGACAAAAACAGCCCGGTGACGCCACGTGCGTAACGCGATGCCGACCGCATTACTATCCGGAGTTGTTTCACCCTCCATCCTAGGAAATCCTCTCTACCTCCAAGACAAATCGTTGATAACAATTCATTATCAGTGTATTGGACAACTCTACAGTTGCAGGCGTGTTTACGTCAGTCTACCAGATCGGAATAACAGTTCCCAAGTCGCTGAATATGCGCCTATTATGACACGTAATCACCGCACTCCGTTTACTGGCGCACTTTTTTACCCATAAAAACCGTCATCGGGTAAGCACCCTCTCCCAGCAGATAGTTATCGTAAACCCCGTCCAGGGTTGTGGTATCCATTTCAAACCCAACCTCCTTGAAAACCGCCTCCCACACCGCCTGCGGGAAAAGCCCCAGCACCTGGCATTCCGTATAGACAGAAAGTTCGCCGCGGTTCCGAATTAAATAAACCAGGGCCGCTTCATACGTGTTTGGACGGAACGGGTTGATATAGTTGTTCTCCAGCAGGGTAACATGGACATCTTCATTTTCTCCGGTATAGGCGAAGTTGTTATTTTGAAAGGTCTCCGCCATCTTGGCCACGACCAGCAGCACACCCTCCGGTCTGAGATGC
>JAKJCY010000220.1:0-6055 GCA_022706235.1 Candidatus Hydrogenedentota bacterium
TGGAAGGCCCCGCAGAAGTCCATGACGATATCCGCCGGCAACCCGGTGCTTTTGGCAAGGCGGCTGCAGGCCTTGCACTGCTGCGGGAATACCGCGCCCGCGCGGGTAAGACCTGTCCCATGGTGCATATCACATCCGTTATCCAGGCGCATAATCTTGACAGCCTTCCGCTGATGCCGGGGATTATTGCAGACTTGGGCGCTGATGTTCTTAATCTTGTCACCGAAACGCGCATGCATGATCTGCCGGGGCTGGGAGAACGCCCCCCGGGAACCTGGAAGGCTTCCGATATCGACTGGCCACGAATACCGCGCGATGCATTACAGGACGCATTGCGGAAGACCGAAGAGGAGGCGCGGCGGCGGCACGTGGAATTGCGGTTGCCGCGGATGCCGCGCGAGGAATTATTGCGCTATTACAGCACAGGCGTCGAAGTGAAACATTACCAGTGCCGCAGTCCCTGGAACACCATTATCGTTGGCAGAACAGGGGATGTGTATCCCTGCTGGCTGATTAAGATCGGTAATGTGCGCGAACAATCTCTGAAAAGTATGTGGAACGCCGGCAAAACGAAGGCCTTTCGCCGCGCCTGCCGCTCGGGCCTGTTTTCCGTATGCCCGGGCTGCTGCTTTATCGAATATCGCGGGGAAAAGAAATAGCGGGCGTAAAATATCCGCCTTACGTGACAGGAGTCACCCCCGGCGAACACTATTCCACTGCCAGATTCCAGCAAAGGGGCGGTGTTAGCCCGGAGTCATATCCGTACAGTTCGCCGTTTTGCCACAGGTAGACCCCGCGTATGGCATAAGACATGGGCTGGATACCCTGTTGCCAACCGGCAAGATACGCCAGAGCTTCCCCCATGATAAAACGCCCGTTCCCGTCCAGGTCGCCCGGGTGGTACTGCGGCGACGGTTCTCCCTCGTTTCCCTCCTGCACAACAATACCAAAGGGATTGGTCAAAGTGGAACCCCCGTCACTGTCCATCTCAAGCCGGACATAATGATAAATGCCCGGCGTATTTCGGTAGTCAAGCGTCGGGCCTATATGGACCGTTTCACCGCCGGATATCCACCGGTACTTGCCTTCCGGCAACGGCTGCCCTCCGGAGAGGGCGCTCACGGTTACCGTTCCCGCCGTTCTATCATGGGTAATGTCCGTAATTACGGGTACGAGCGCGGCATTCCACAACGAGGGATCCACCTGGGTACCCACGCTGCTGAAATAAAAACGACCCGTCTCCATGGCCGCGCGCACGGATGCCTCGTCCAGACGGTCCGCCAGAATTACATTCCATGACAGGCCGGCCATGGGAAGGCCAAAATAGACAAACCAGTGGGTATCGTCATTGGCAAATCCCCATATGGGCCGCTGCGGCATCATCGCGCCCAGCAAGGCATCCCATAGCTGCCGGTCCCTGGGATGGATATTATATGCGTTGAACACTTCAAATCCGATTAATCGCTCTTGGGGAAATTCAGTATACCGCGTTACATATCTCTGCAGCACTTCCTCCGGTACCCTTCCATCTTCAAGGTCCCAATAGCGGCCGGGATGTACCAGCACGGCCGCCCCGCCCCCGGCGCCGATTTCCGACAGGGTTTGCGTTTCACTGGAAGAATCCGTTTTCATGCAGACAAAATACCCCGCAATATGCTCATGATTTTTGTGCTCGTTACCGCGCAGGGCCAGCATGCCCAGCGCCTCGGGATCACGGCCCCAGTCTTCCCACGGGTAGGTGCATTCATCATTATCGGTAAATACAAGGATGGAATAGCCCCGGTCGTGGTAAAAGTCAATGACTTCCGCCGGGGTATTGGTGCCGCCGCCTTCCGTGGAGTGGGTATGCAGATTGGCTTTGTACTGACCGGCAGCTGCCCAATCCACACGCTCGTAGGGGTTGATGAGAGTCACTGTTTCTTGTGCAAAGGACATACAAGACGCCATACACAGGAGCATCAATATTCCGGCACGGGAAAGAACGGTACCGTTCGTGACTTTTGGGGTAATAACAGGGAACATAAACAGGTTTCTCTTCGGGGTATGGGGACATGCTTCACGTAGTCATTGCCAATCACGTATCTATAAGAGGATAGCCAAAAATGTCTAAAAAGTTCAACTATAAAGTGTTTATCAAACATGCACACCTGACCGCGAACGTGCTATACTTGCCTTGAAAATCAGGTGGCCTTTCATTTCACTGCTGTCCGGTAGTGCTTTCAACCATACATTAACTCTGCTAAAGGAATCCCATATTGAACCTGAAGATTCTTATAGGCGCGGTAACCCTACTTGTCCTGGTGCTGGCCCTTCCCATGGTAATGAATATCATGCGCGGTCCGGCCGTTTCCCAGGCACCGCCGCAAGTGGCAGCGCCTGTGGCGCCGCTGCCCCCGCCACCTCCGCCGGAACCGGTACCGCCGGTCCCTGCCGAAGCCCTGAATCTTCCTGTGCTCTATGCGCCCCCTCCCCGCACCGTTCCCCAGTACGAGCAACGTCAATCGGCGCCGTCGGGCCCGACGCTTACGGCGGAAACGCTGGTGGGCACGGCATGGGAAGTCGCCACGCCCTATGGTCCGGCGGTAATAGAACTTGGGCCCAACGGCCAGGCTACGGCCTCCCATTCCCTGGTGGGCGCCGTTCCCGGAAAATGGAGTGTGAACGGAACCAAAGTAACCGCTTCCGCCTCGTTCATGGGCCAGTCTATGAGCGTGAATGCAGAAATTAAAGGGAGTACTCTAAAAGTAGAGGGCCAAAACATACGGCGCATGCGATAGGATCGGCAAAGAGGAAAATCCGGGCATGAAACAACGATTCAAGGACAAGGTGGTCTTCATTACGGGGGCGTCATCTGGAATTGGCGCGGAAAGTGCCCGTCAACTTGCGGCGGAAGGCGCACGCCTGGCACTGTTAGCGCGCCGTGAAGACAAGCTTGCCTCGGTAAAGGCCGAAATTGAGGCGCTGGGGGCGCCCGTCAGGACAGTTGCGGCCGATGTGAACGACCGGAAAGCGCTGGATGCCGCCGTGGCAGGCACACTTGAAGCTTTCGGGCGCATTGATATTGTTTTGGCTAACGCGGGCACCGGTGTGACAGGGCCCTTGTTTAAACTTACCGTTGACGATTATCGGCGTCAGTTTGAGACGAATTTTTTCGGGCTGCTCAATACGATCTATGCTACTCTGGATGCGTTAAAGGCATCCCACGGACAACTTGGCCTTCTGGGCAGTGTGGCCGGTGTTGTGGGCACCCCATCCGCCTCCGCCTACAACGCCAGTAAATTCGCCGTGAACGGACTGGGAGAATCCATCTATCACGATCTGGATGAACTGGGCATCGCCGTAACGTTAATCAAGCCGGGGTTTGTGGATAGTGAAATTCGCCATTTAGACCGGCAGGGCCGGGTAAGCGACAAGCCCGACCCCGTCCCGGCGTGGCTGGTGCTGTCCACACCTCGGGCGGCGCGCGTCATCCTCAACGCCCTGTACTGGCGCAAACCGGAAGTAACTGTGACCTTTCACGGCAAGGTATTCACCTGGTGTAAACGCCTGCTGCCCGGCGCCACGCGCTGGGTAATCCGCCGCATGAGTAAGGGACGCCTGCCAAAATTGTAAGACTCTAATTTTCTGATCGGACCGGTCAGACGGATTCAACCGATCAGATAAGCCTTTATATATGATGTCCATTACGGTTCCCTGACAATCCGAATCTTCAACGTTTCAGACGCATCCTCTTCCACCGGAATATTTCCGGGTACGATGTACACATACCCTTCGCCGGGGGTGTGCCGGACACTGACCGAACCGGCGGGCAGGGGAACTTTCAGTTCCATGGCGGGGAGATTGGCCACCGGCGCGGGGGCGATGCGGATACCCGTCCAACCGGGCCCGGCGGGCTGTAGCCCGAGTACATACTGGGCAATCAGGTAAATGGGGCAGCTGGCCCAGGGATGCAGCCAACTGGTGTTCCATTTCTGGTCAGGTCCCCAGGCCTCCATACACGTGGTGGCGCCATGGCGCAGCATCTCATGCCAGGAATGGGTATCCGTAGAGGTGAGCAAGGCAAAACCCAAGTCGGCCGCGCCCGCCTTGAAACAGCCTTCTATGACGTAGGAAGCGATATACACCCCGCAGGAAAGCCCCTTCGAACGAATATGTTCGAGCATACGCGCTTTGTCCGCGCCTTCCGTCAGGCCGAAGGCTAGCGGCACCGCATTGGCATGCAGGGAGCAATGTTTCGACCCGGGCGCGTCCCGGTAGAGGCCCGTGTCCCGGTCGGCAATGTATTCGGCAAAACTGTGTGCCAGGCGGTCGGCCTTTTCGTTGTAAACACTGCCGTCACTCCCCAGCAATCCCTGCAGTTCGGCGGCGGCACGCAGGCCCCCGTAATAGAAAGCGTTCAACACCGTGTTCCCCTTTTTAAGGGAATAGTCATAGTCATAACCGTCACGCAGATTTTCCGGCCAGTCCACCAGAACCCACTTCGCGTTCTCTTTGTCTATCCCTGCAAGCAGTCCTTTCTCATTTTCAAATCCAGCAAAGTAATCAAACAATTCTTTGTAAACGGTATTCGCTGCGAATTCAGCCGTTGCCCTGTCCCCCGTCAGACGGTAGTATTCCAGCACCACCACGGGGAACTGTAGCGAATAGTCGGCGATTTCCTGCATAAGATTACCGGGAGCGACAGCCATCAACCCCGGATGGATGACACGGGAACGGACGAAATCCAGGATGGCCTTGCGCGTCAGGGACGGGTCCGCCGTAAGCCACAGGTGAGCGCGCGCCGTGATGACCGCATCACCCAGATACTGTCCTTTTTCCCGGGACGGGCAATCTACAAAAATTTCCTGAGCACCCATCTGGACCCCGTTGCGGCAAATAATCCAAGTGTCTTCCAGTAATTTGTTTTCTGAAGAGAAAGTTGATTTCTCCCTATCAAAGGGATGATGACGCACATCCACCCAGACCTCCGGCATGTCCGGCGTGTCCACTAGTTCCAGGTAACGAAACGCGCGGTAATCATAAAACTCGATAAGGTCCTCCTCCCCGGACAGGGTTACCTTTTCCTCGTACCGGCAATTGGCGCGCATGTCGAAACGGGGTGCGCCGCTTTCGTCTAATTCCTCGGCGTGCCGTACGGTGACCACATGACCCTCCGGACCTCGAACACGCACTCTGGTGTGACCGACTATTTCCTGTCCGAAATCGTAGACATACCGTCCTCCCCCGAGGTCATCGGTTTTCACAGGATTGTAGCGGGTTACCTGCAGGGGCGCTGTCGCCTGGAGCTCGAACCGATGGTCTTGCCTGCCCGAGACAGGAGTGAGCCAGGCGCTGTCGTCAAACCCGGTCTCATGCCAACCCCGGGGCATTTCACGCATGTCCATGTTTTCGAGGAACTGGGTCTTGTAGCCTATGGTATCGGTCATTGGGAACGCCTTGAGTTGGAAGCAGCGCCAGTCCGTATTCGTTATCACACATTCAGTGGCACCGTCTTCATAGCTCAGTTCCAGGGCCAGCAGGAATCCGGAACGGTTGTCAGCGCTGTTCCACACCCGGTTGATGAGTCCCTGGTAATAGACATGCGCGGCCAGGCAATTTGTGCCGGCATGCAGACTGTTCGTCACGTCAAGTCGGTAGTAAGGATACGCGAAATGATAGGACGGCGATGGACCCTGCACGACATACTTGCCGTTAATATAGAACTTATAATAGTCGTCGCCCGTAATAAAAAGTGTTGCCGAAATTGGCGTGCTGTTTAGGGTAATTTCCTTTCGGAACAGCGTATGCACGTGGGTCGGTCCGGAGATTTCCGGTTTGGACTCGAATTCGCGATGGAAGAGATTTAATACGGGCACACCTGTAAATACAGGGTCGCGAATCCATTCGGCTCCGGAAAACAGTTCCGGCGCCGAGGCCATGCTGGCCGCCGCAAAGAAAGAAAGACCAAGAATAAGGATGTAACGCATGATGGAATTCCTCTTTTGTATCTTAGTAGATTATCGGCTCGTAGCCGCTATAAAAAACAAGAAGTTGAATGCCTGGACGGAGAAAAAAT
>JAKJCY010000220.1:6070-6636 GCA_022706235.1 Candidatus Hydrogenedentota bacterium
CCGCCGCAGAGTATAGGAGATGTGTAGATTATATATACGAATTAATATAGGATTTCACTCTTGTCCAAATTAGGTTTTGTCTTATCATAACTTGAATGTCCTCCGCAGATGTTGGAAAATAATTTTTTTTCCTTAAACCACAATCCGACATCAACACGGAGGACGACATCATGGTAAAGACAGCCAGCCTATTCAGTCAACTTTTGGAACAAATTCCGCGTACCGAGTTTGCTCGTATAGTAAAAGAGCATCAGGGCGAGCGTCATGCCCGAGGTTTTACTTGCTGGACACAGTTTGTAGGTATGTTGTTCTGCCAACTTGCACGCGCTGATTCGTTGCGCGAGATCTGTAACGGCCTTGCGTGTTGTCTTGGCAAACTGGTGCATGTGGGTATCAAGGATGCTCCAAACAAGTCCACTTTATCCTACGCAAATCAACACCGGCCTGCGGAGATATATGAGGACCTTTTCTGGAGCCTTATGGAGCGCTTCCGCTCGAAAGGGCAACTGGGAGGCCACCAGCACAAATTTCGCTTCAGGAACAAGCTGCTGTCACTAGATTCGACC
>JAKJCY010000221.1 GCA_022706235.1 Candidatus Hydrogenedentota bacterium
GCCGTGGCCGTGCAGCTGCCCTGCAGGCCGAGGGCGTCCGTGGCGGTCAATAGAATGGAACTGGTTCCGATATCGGCACAGCTAAAGGTTTTGTCTTCGAGCTGCAAGGTTGCGGGCGGATTGTAAATGGTCGAATTAATCGCATCATAAGCGGCCAGCGCATCATCGGAATTCACCGACGAATCGAAACTGGTACGCACCGTCAGGTCAATGGACAGGGGCAGGCAGGAAATCTCCGGCGGCAAGGCGACCAGGTATTCATAGGCGCCCATGTCAAAGCCCGTATCCTGGGGACGTGCCGTACCGATAATATCATCGGCCGTGGCATCGGCCGGGTCAGCCACATCCAGGATCGGAGAACCCGCCGCCGGTACGCCGTCCGCGTCCAATAGCGGGTCGGCGCTGATATTGCCCGTGCCCGGGTATACACCGCCTTGTATATCGCCATAGGTGATCGTTGTGGACGATTCGCCCGACTCATCACTTAATATACCAACCGTGCCCGTATTGCCCCAGGCCACCGAAGACACTATCGTCGGCGCGGCTGTGCCTTCATAATCGCCCCAGGTATACATGGCGCCGCTGCCCAGGCCATAGTTCGGGAAATAGCCCGGTCCGGGATCAAGCGGTAGCGCGCCCGCGGTCCCCGTAATGTTATTCAGCAAGGTCACGTGGACGAAAGCGGGGCTGCACCTGTTGTTGAACACACCGCCGCCGCCGCGCGCCGGGTTGGGCGGACTCGCATTTTCCGTGCTCACACGCTGTGCCGTATTGCCCGAAATGACACAGTTGGTGTATACCGCATTGGCCTCGAAGGTCGCATTGGATTCATTTGCGGCACCACCGCCGCTGATTGCGGCCGTATTGTTGCGAATATAACAATTCGAGATAAGGGGCGTTGACAGCCAGTTATAAATACCGCCGCCGCGCCAGGTGTGGTAATTGCCCGCCACACCAGAGGCATTGCCGCCCTGAATGATGAATCCATCGAGCACGGCGCCGACGGTGGCGCTTGTTTTCTTCCCGAACGCGACCACATGATATGCCGGCGAGCCGGCGCGGGAGGTGCTGCCGTCAATGGCGGCCCAATTGTTGCGGTTGCGCTGCAGCCGGCTGGTTTCCTGAATGCCCGCGCCACCGCGCCACCCCTGGAAGCCGCCGTACAAGGCCACATTGTCCTTCATCACGAGGGACCCGGTATAACCAGGATCGCCCCAAAGTTCCGTGCGCGGCTCGTTATATACCACCGGGCTTGCCAGCGTGCCGCCGGCCACCCATACCTCACCGCCGCCCGCGGCAAAGGCGGCATTGATGGCTGGCTGTATCGTGGTAAAGGCGTCCGCCCAGGTCAAGCCGGTACCCGCACCGGTCGCGGTCTTGTCCACGCGGAACACCTCGCCCGAACTGACCACAACGATTGCGCTGTTGGAAGTAACCGAATACGGGTTGTGCGGCGCAAGGGTGTTGGTAACCACACAGCGATAGGCGCCTCCGTCAGACAGCTGAGCGCCATTAATATCGTAGGTACTGCCGGTGGCGCCGCTGATGTTTTGGAATCCGAGCCCGGAATTCAGTTGCCACTGATAAGACAACACGCCGGCAGCAACCGTGGCCGTAACCGACATGCTGTGGTTTTGTCCCAGGTTCAGATTCGCGCCGATGGGATGATCCGTGATCACAATGGGCGGCGCCACATTCAGCGTGGCCGCGTTGGAATTCACGGAATAGGGCAGGTTGGTGCCGATAACATTCGTCACGACGCAGCGGTAGTCACCGCTATCCGCGTACAGGGCCGGCGTCCAGGACAGGGTGGTGCCCGTCTTGCCCGAAAGGTCCGTCCACGCGCCACTGACGTACCGCTGCCATTGATAGGTGAGCGTACCCGCGCTTACCGTCGCGCCGACCGTCATGCTGCCGTTCTGCCCGTCCACCCGGTTCAGGCTGGCCGGCTGCGGTGAAATAGTGATCGCCGGCGGATTGCCGCCAACGATCTCTATTACGTTGCTCAACACGGTGGTAAGTACATCGCAACTATTATAAGCGCGCACCCGAACCTGGTAATATTTCGATACAGGACTGCCCGGCAGAGAATAAAAATCTATAGGCGCCGTGTAGGAGGAAGAAGTCGCACCGCTGATGGGCGACAAGGTGCCGGGCGTATCCCCCCGGTACCACAGGTACTCCCAGGCCGATTCGTTCGGGGGCGAGGCCGCCGCTGCAACACTCATAGCCCACGTGCCGCCGTAGTCTATCGGGGCCGTGGGCGCTGCGGGCTGTGTGGTAATACCAAAAGTCGGCACCGCGGTCGCGTTGGTGACGAAGGTATCGCAGACCGGATCATACTGTTCGAAATTGGTCAGGCAATCCCCGTTCAGGTCCCCCGTATCCGCCAGCAAACTCGCGAAGCCGGTAAAACCGTTCGCCCCCACACTGTACCAATTCAGCCAGGTCTGAAGGATGCCCGAGGTAATGCTGTCGCCATATATGGTGGCCACCACGCGAATAAGTTCCACGTAATTACCATCCCCCAGATCGATATAAAAGGGTGGATTGTAAGTAACGTCAATGGCTACGTTAGCAGCGGCCGGCGGCGTATACGCCTTGTCGTCCAGCGACAGGTCCAGGCCGGGCGCCACCCAGGGTTCATCGCCCAGGTCATTGGATTTGAGCAGGCCCATAATGACCGTCATAACGTTGGGCGCAATACCCCGGTAAAACAACTGGTACACCACCGCCTGCATATAGTCCACGCCCTCCTGATCGCCAATGGTCAGGTAGGCCGCCAGCAGGTCGGCAATATCAGAACCCAGGCCCGCCGAAAGGCCGTCCAGCAGACCTTCATCTATATCCCCGTCATTATCGTAGTCCCGGGTGAACATGGGCGGGATATCCACATCCATGCCAAGACAGGTCGTACCGACAATAAATATGCCGGAATCCACGCATATCTCCAGTTCCACATTCTGGCCCGTATATATCCGCGTCCTGTTAATCCATGCCGGACGGTTGTTCGCAGAAAGTATGTAGCTCAAGTTGATGCGGGTGGTGTTATGCAACTGCAAGTCAAAGTAGGCTTCGCGGCTTATCACCAGCGCGCGGTTCGCGTTGTACGCCGCGATAATGGCGTCCACTTGCGCCTGGCCGATGGCCGCCACCACCCGCGCATCGCCGTTAAGCACCGCCTCGAGGAAACAGAGGTAGGTGTCATCCAGCATTCCGTCCCCGGTATGGTCATAGCCGGGAAAGGCCGCCGCCTTCTGCGACCACGAACCGGCCCCGGAAGGATTGGGAACCACATAGGGCCAAGCCGTATTGGTCCATGCATTGCTGGTCGCCGTATCCATCTCGGACTGGAGCCGCGCCATGGAAGTAGCGAAGGAAACGGCAGGCTGCGCTCCCCCCACCGCACAAACCGCGCACAGTATCAGTGTGATGCCAAGGGTTCTCATAACGTTACCATCCTCTTTGGTTGTGACAGCCGGATGGATAAACAGCGTGAGAACACTACATCTTCTTGCCGGAACAACTGCCTTTCCATCAAACTGTCAAGAAACAACAGTTTCCTATCCGATGATGAAACGCACTCGTTCAAGTCGAGGTACGCATAAAAACGCTTCAACAAAAAGAAACCTCCCTGCCGGTCTACAGACAGGGAGATTTCTTCGCGATAGTCAAAGGAATGGCAACAAATCCATTTGCGAGGGTAATCTTGACAGCGAGGGGAATTTCAGCAACGCTATTCTCACCCAAAAGAGCCTCTTTTCTAAACCCAAGCGAAGCCCTTTGGGATGCCTCTTCATGTTGGCTGTCTGCCACGCCATTACCCTTTCATAATTATTAGAATAGTATAGATGTCCTTGGGAGTCAAGTGTTATTTTCCGCCGGTTTACTTTTATAACAGTCTATTGTTAAATTTCTAACTACGCAGCAAAATTTTCGATTGCCTTTCTAACCCATAGAGTGAAATCGGATGAGCGACCGGTAGGGGGGGGCCATGCCACCTCTTCGGAGCAGGAAGGCAGGGGGAGATTGCCGAAAATCCCGGGGGGCGTGGGAGACGCACCCCAACCCTTGGCCAAAACACAATTCGGTCGGGATACCGTAGTTATGGTAAGCTAGCGTCTCTTTACCGGGGGATGCGGAAGCACTTTGCGGGTATGTCTAAAAAAGTCCTGTCCGCTTTTCCTTTATCCCGAGGACGGATATTTTGGGGTCTGAGGGGGAAGGCAGGCATCCCGACAGTTTTGCCGCCTCTATATGCGGTTTGTTCAATATGGCACAGTTCCCAGGGTTCCTTTAATGATGCACCTGAAACAAAGCACAGCGAGTGTCGGTTTTCTGATGCCACCGGCTAAGGTCGCCTTGATTTCTTTTCTTTTCAGCGCAGCCACCGCATCAGCAACTATGGTCATGCCATTTTTTGTTTATAATCAGTTGGGGCGGGGTGCTTTTTTATCGGGTGTCTTTGCAGGAACACAGGCGTTAGGGTATACCGTACTGTCGCTTGGTTCGGCAAACTATGTGGCTAGGGCCAAGAATGGTTTGAGTTGGGGGGTCATCGGAATCTTTGGTTATATGGTGCTTATGTGCGCCATGCCTCTTTTTAGAAGTCCTTGGGTTTGCGGCACTCTGTTTTGTGTTGCCTGTACGGTCTCCGCTCTTGCATGGCCTTGCTTCCATTCCTGGGCAGGCGCCGCGCATGCTTTGAATGAACGTGCCCGATACATGGGGCGTGTCAATGTAGGTTGGAGTACCGGATCCGCCGCCGGCCCCTTTCTGGCTGGGCCTCTCTACGAAGCGGATTACCGTTTACCGTATCTGTTCATCGCTGTACTGTGCCTGGTTTCCCTGTATCTGATTTTGAGGGTTCCTTCAGAAACTGCCTATTTTGGAAAACGCACCCGGGAAACAGCCTCAATGAACGCAGCCCATGAACAGGCCAGCGAATCCTTCCTGTGGTGCGCCTGGTGTGCAACTTTTACGGCTCACGTCTGCATTGGCGCTGTACGGGCTGTATTTCCCAAACGACTGGATGATATTGTCGCCTCCGGAAGTCTTCGTGTTTTATTTGAGAGTGATATGTCTTCTTGGCTAAATTCGCTGGCAGCGACACGTTTTTCATGGCTCGCGGTATCACTGGGTATGGCCACAGCCCTCATGTTCCTGGTTCTTGGCCGATCGGGATGGTGGCACCATCGCTTTTCCGTGCTGGTTATCGCGCAGTTGGTTGCAGGCCTGGGCATGTGGACCCTCGGAACCACCCACAGCCTGGTGCTTATGATGATTGCCTTTGCCATTCTGGGCGCCAATCTGGGTATAGCTTTTTTTTCTAGTGTTTATTATGGCATGGCCGATCCTGCACGCAAGCATGGGAGGTCGGCCATTAATGAAGGCGTGGTTGGGGCGGGGGGCATCTTGGGGGCGTTTGGATTCGCGATGGGAGGCGCGCGTTTCGGATTGGACGCACCCTATCACGGTATGCCCGTTCTTATCGTGCTAATCATTTTGCTGCAAGTATTTCTTATACGAAAGGGGAAGGCTTCGCGGCATCTAAAACCTGGTTAAGGCACCAGGGAACGGACGGAAAACAGAATCCACAAGACGGACGCTTCTCTGAAAATATGATGCTGTGCATTTTTTAGTATCGCTTCTTGCTACGGTAATGCATTCGAGGCGGGCCGCATATTTTGGACAACTTGCGTTTACCCTTGCGGTACCGTTAGGATATCCTTAAGGGATGGGAATCAGGGGGTATTAAGTTGAGCGACGCAAACCATGACTTCAGAACAAATAACCAATATGGAAATTAAAGATGCCTCCCCGACGGCAGAGGCGGACACGGATTCATCGTCTCCAGCCAGATTCATTATTCATTCCCTGCCTCTGCAGTTGGGCCAATTTGAAGGACCTTTTGAAGTCCTCTTGTACCTGATCAAGGAGCAAGAAATAGATATATTCGACATTCCCATTGTTCAAGTTACACAGCAATATCTGCAGTTTTTGGAAATGTTGCGGGTGGAACATCTGGATGTGGCAGGTGATTTTTTGGTCCTTGCGGCGACGCTCATTCAGATTAAATCCAGAATGATTCTTCCTGTGGAAGTGGAGCAGGAAGATGAAGAAGATATCGAGGAAGAGGACCCGCGTCTGGAACTCGTCGAAAAACTCCTCGAATACCGGAAATTCAGGGATCTCGCCAGACTGCTTAGCGAGCGAGAATCTCGGTGGGATGATATCTTCGGACGCCGCGTGAAACCCGTTCACGAACCGGGTTATGAAGAGGAGGACGAGGAACTTCTCGATGTCAGTTTCTATGATTTAACAAAAACCCTTCGAGGCGTGTTGCGCTTTCTCATGGGGGATAATTCACATCGGGTCACGCTTGAGAGTGCCTCCGTCGATGAGAAGATCGCCCAGATACAGAATCTTCTAGAATCAAAAGAAAGCCTGACATGGACGGAATTATGTGCGCTCAGCGCCGGCCGCATTGAGATAGTATGTTCTCTTCTGGCCATTCTGGAACTTTGCCGTATGCAGCGCATTCGTGCGAGGCAACATGGTCCTTTCGGAGAGATACGGCTGTTTTCACATTCCCCGAATTCCCCGGA
>JAKJCY010000222.1 GCA_022706235.1 Candidatus Hydrogenedentota bacterium
GGAACCGGGCGTGGCCAATCCCGGTTTTTCTTCCTTTCAGCGGGAAGGATTTGCGGAAGAACTGGGCAAGGGGCTTCCCGTAACCCTACTCAAAGATGGAACTGAAGAACTGTACATCCCGCTTTCAGACGAGGCCGTGCGCGTATACTCCCAGAACCTGAACAAAGGGGTGGATGAACCCTCCTTTGAAATGAAGATTGTGGTGAATGGGAAACCCCTCGTCTCAGAAAAACGCTACGAAACATTTGTGGACGGGGTCGTGCGCCCGGATATACTCCGGCTGGATTATCCTGACGGGGCGATCATACAAGTCTTCGAATATACGAATACGCCTCCCGCCCCATTACCGCCGGTGTATCTGCGCAAGGTTGGCGTTGACGATGAAGAAAAGTCCGATGCCTATCCGAAATCATGGGTTACGAAAGATGCCGGCGACGTTCAGACGCGGGAGGTGCAGTTCATTGTGCCGCCCCAAGGCCTGGGCAACCTGGGCTTTGACTCCGGCTGGGTGCCTGGAGGTTCGGGCCCCGATCCAGGCGGCTTCATTATCCAGGTACGCCTCAAAGCTCAGGCGGGTTATACCTATGATGCGGCAGTGAACGGCACTTTCAATTTATACCCCTTTGAATCCTATAGCGAATTAGGGATTGGACCGGCCATGGGCAACTGGGGCTTCTATTTTGGTGCTGAATTCTTTATGAAAGCGGCCTTTGATATTCCCCCAATCCTGGGATTCGACCTCGAACCCTTCATTGTGGACATTCCCTACGTGCCGGATTTTAACATGGTGGCTTCGGACCGGGACTATTTCAACTCCTGGCTGTTGGATTCGCAATCCACCGTTCGTGATGATGCCGCACGAACCAACGTAGTCAACATGGAAATCATTTCACTGCTGATTACACAGGGAGTCATCCCCGAACTGCCGGATTGGGTGCCTCTGCCGAAAGTGGGGGTTTCCCTGGATGTCGGCGCGATCGCTGACGGCAGCCTGACCTGCGAAAGCATTACCCTGAGCGACGGCACGCAATACGTAAGCGAAGGGCAACAGATTTGGGTGTATGTCCCCCCCACCGGATATCATGCCATCGCCGAATACCTTGAGAAAGCCAGTCTAAATCTGGGCGTAAAGTTCTATCCCTCCGTGTATTTTTCCTGGGATCTGTACGTGTTCGATTTCAGTTATAGGTGGCCGACGGATTTCAATGACCCCGACAATCTGCTGGCCCGGCTCGAATGGCTTCCCATTATGCATGACAATTTCCCGTTCACCAACGCTGAGCTTAATTTTACGGGACAGCCCAGCACCTTGCCCGCAAATGATTGGTTTACGGAACTGTTCGTGCCTGTGCTAAGGACCAATGATGTCAGTCATCGTCAGGTCCGGTTTACGCCGAACTTGTCCAATAACTTCTACAGTGCCTGCGTCGGTGATGCCAGCGCCTTCAGGACGGATCCCGCCGGTGGTACCCCCGTAACGCTTGGTGATGACGCATTTGTTGAAGTTGCGCTGACCGAGGGCAAACAGATTCCACTATACGGCGTCTACTACGACTCCTTCTACATCGGAAGTAATGGATATATCACATTCAATACGGGGGATACCACCAGCGAATCCAATCTTGAAAATCACTTCAACCAGCCCCGTATATCAGGACTGTTTCTCAACATGAATCCCGCTGCGGGCGGCGCGATTTCCTATAAACAGCTGCCCAATCGCGTTGTGGTGACCTATGACCATGTCCGTCTCGCCAATATCATTACGGAGCAGACGGCCAACTTCCAGATTGAAATGTTTTTTGATGGGCGCATTGTTATTACCTGGCTCCAGGAAGATACCTACGTCGGGCTCATCGGTTTGTCGCGTGGGGAAGGCGTTCCTGAAGAATTTGAACACAGCGATTTTACCCAATATCCGGGTTGTCTGACTCCCATTGCCCCCGAATACGGCATACGGGTAAACTTTGCGCCCCCTGAAGTCCTTCCCTATGAGCCGCGCTGGCGTGCTGGCTCAGGCGACTGGATGACCACCGGCACTTACGTTTCGGTTCCCTTGGGCGAAAACTGGGTGTATTTTAATTACATCCCCTTGTATTGGACAGCTCCAGGCGCCACCTTGACCCAGGTAAACACCCCCGATGTGTTTGTCGACTTGTATCCGGAATGGATTCGTTCCACGGGAACGGTCACGGTTTCCACCCAGCCTGAAATGGTCTCCTGGACAGTGACGGATATCGAAGGCGGTATCCATTCGGGTACGGGCACGGCAGTACTGGATAACATCCCGACCGGCATGACGACCATCGAATGGCTGCCTTTGGCTACCTATCAAACACCGGATCCCGCAACACAAGAGGCCATGTTATACTCTGGCATGACTATAGACTTTTCAGCGAATTATCCCCCTATTATTGGTCAGGGCGAGGCCACAGTGATTGTTACCATACAGCCGGAAACCGCCCTCGCCGCAGGGGCGCAATGGCGGGTAAACGCAGGCCCCTGGTTTGACAGCGGATACATGGCCACAGTTCCGGATGGAGACACGTTGATTGAATTCAAAGAACTCCCTGGATGGACCCGTCCCGTAGCGATAGACTTATTCCTTAACCGTAATACGACGACGTCGTTTACCCGCGGTTATGGCCGGCAAAAAGGTACCGTCTGGGTCGTTACAGAGCCACCCAATGCGCCTTGGGAATTAACGGATGGCGATGGCATAATGCACTTCGGCATCGGTGAACAGGTATTACAGAATGTCCCTACCGGTGACGACCTCCAGGTCAGTTGGGGCGGAGTCCTTACCTACACCCCTCCCGTTCCCAATCCAACCGTATTCTCCCTGGCGCAAAACGATGTTAAACGTATTGTGGGCGCGTATGTGCCGGTAATAGGCGTCGGTGAGGGTATTGTGTGCGTAGCCCTCTATCCTCCCGCTGTAGCCAATGCCGGCGCCCAGTGGCGCTTGTTCGGAGATGAATGGCGTGTCAGCGGCGGCATGGTCGCTTCACGTGACGGCGAACAGACCATTTTCTTCAGCGATGTGCCCGGATGGATTACTCCTGAAGATATGACGGTCAATGTGGTACGGGATATTACCAACTATTTCGATGCCACCTATGAACGACTCGCGGGAACGGTAGTCGTGGATGTGACGCCTGAAAACGCTTATTGGACATTGGCCGATGCGGACGGCGGTTCCTATACGCGCATGGGCGATGCCACATTGACCGAAGTCCCGTCAGGCGAAGTATCCATCACATGGGGCGAACTGGAAGGCTATGAACCGCCACAGCCCAACCCTGCCTCTTATACATTGGAAGCGGACGCCACCCTTACCATTACCGGCCAATACATAGAATCCATCCTGACCGCCGATTTCAGCGCATTCCCGCTGACAGGCCCCCCGCCGCTTACGGTCACCTTCCACGATGAAAGCGAATCCACGACAAAAGAAATTGTCGACTGGCGCTGGTATTTTGGCGACGGCAAGGTGAGCACGGAACAGCATCCCACCCATGTATATCGTGATCCGGGAAGTTATACGGTAACCCTAACTGTGGTTACCTATGACAAGATGGATGTCCTATCCAAGAAACAATATATCACCGTCACTGAAGGATTACCCGCAACCGGTTTCATTGGACTAAGTATCGCAGTTGCCTTAATTGCAATTTCTGGTTCTCTGGCCAAGATAAAACGAAGGAAATAGCGCCCTTACCCGATACTACCGCTGCGCGGCAGAGTTCAAGTCCTGCCGCACATTTTTACTTCGCGACAAATTGTGTATTCGCTATCGCTGTATCCCCTCCCCCCCGGGCAACAGGGTCCCACCCACGGATTTATCTTGCGTAGAAATTGACGCGCTTGCGTCTTACAACGACGGGAAAAACAGCATGTTGGTCAGCAAAGGGAAACGACTTAACGACACAGCCTTAAGAATTCTCACCGACATAGCCGGTGGATTAACTTTGATTTAAGCGAACTTGGGCTTGACGCCGCGTCTTTTATCCTGGCAATGTGTCTTGCTCTTCTGTCTGTGCTAAAATGACCATCACATAACTCTTTTTGACTGCTATGCGGCGGGAAAACAACCATATATGTCTTTGGAAAAACAGTATAAGGTGGGGATGCAAACAGATTCTCTTTGTGGCGCAACAGTGTGTAAAACACTGGAAGAGGCCTTGACCCATCTTGACAAGGCACTCTTTGTGTACGAGAAGGAAACGGCGCTTTTTTTTGCAGTGGGGTTTTGGAACGGGGGTAAACTATCAATCGTGCCTGATGATGCGCGGTTATTGGCCTTTGCGCCCCCATGTCTTCCCTCACACCTCGGAGACGTCTCTTTCTGCAGGGACCTTAAGATTTCCTTTCCATGTTATGCGGGCAGCATGGCCCATGGCATTTCTTCAGAGCAATTGATTCGCTCCATGGCAATTGCCGGCATGCTGGGTTTTTACGGTTCCGCCGGGCTGTCATTGGAAGAACTGGAACGAGTGATAATCCGTCTTTCCTCACAATGCAAAGACCGTTCCTTCGGGGTGAACCTGCTGAACAGCCCGGAAGACAGTTCCCGGGAGCACGGGGTAGTAGAGTTGCTGCTTAAACACAATGTTCAACTGGCCGAGGCGTCAGCCTATATTATTCCCTCTCCTGCCTTAATAAAGTACCGGGTTAAAGGAGTAAAGAAAACCGCAGGCGGAATGATTGAGTCCCATAACCATCTCATCGCCAAAGTATCCCGCCTGGAAATTGCTCGCCGTTTTTTGGAACCACCGCCCTTAAAGGTGCTGGAGCAACTGCAAACAAACGGCGAAATCACCCCCGAGGAAGCAAACCTTGGCCGAAACCTTCCTGTGGCGCAGTACATCACCGTAGAAGCGGATTCCGCCGGTCATACCGACCATCGGCCTGCTCTATCCATATTCCCGGCCGTCAAAGACCTTGCACGAGAAATGCATTCCAAACACAAATACGGCAAGTCCCTAAAAATCGGACTCGCAGGCGGCATGGGAACACCTTCCGCAGCAGCAGCGGCATTTTCCATGGGTGCCGCCTATATCGTCACCGGTTCTATAAATCAGGCTTGTCTGGAATCAGGCACTTCCCCACAGGTGCGCACCCTGTTAGCGCAAGCCGCACAGACAGATGTCACAAACGCACCTGCCGCCGACCTGTTTGAGCGGGGAGGGACGGTTCAAGTACTCAAGAAAGGGACGCATTTTGCTGAACGCGCAAGAAAACTACATGATTTTTATGTACAGTATATCAGTATTGATGACATTCCCAAGGACCAACGATATGACCTGGAAAAAAAAGTGTTTCAGAAGTCCTTCGACGATATCTGGCAAGAAACAAAGGAATACTTTAGAAAAACAAATCCACGGCAGCTGGAGATTGCAACAAAAAATCCTAAACATAAAATGGCATTGATATTTCGCTGGTACCTCGGCAATGCTGTAAAATGGGCTTGTGTCGGCGAGAAGGACCATATTGATGACTATCAAATCTGGTGCGGTCCCGCCATGGGTGCCTTCAATGATTGGGCACAGGGTACTATTTTCGAGAACCCCGCAATGCGTAGCGCCCCTGTCGTGGCGTTAAATCTGCTTTATGGTGCCGCCTTGTTGCTGCGCATGGAAATACTTCGCGCCCAAGGTATATCTGTCGAAAATTGCAGGATCCCTTGCCCGGTAAATACATTTCCCGAGTTCATGTCAACGCAAGAACAGTAAACTCCTTAATATCTGGATATTCAGTTCTGACACGCAAATCGTAACTTGAAGGAATTTCCTAAAAAGGGAGGATACAAGGGACTGTAATCACGAGATACAAATGACCAGTAGCCGACACCGTATAAACTTAGAGGCTTCATCTGATACTGAAGTAATCATTGTCACGAATGCGCTGCCCGTTTAAAGTTCCCGCAATTTATGGCAGGACAACTATAAACAAACTTCTCAGGAGAACGATTTTGACAACTTCTCGACGCATTATGGTTGTGTTTTCTGTTCTGGTGCTTTTAATCGCCCTCGACCATGGTACCAAGTGGCTTGCAATAAGCTATTTATCGAACACTCAATCCGCCTATCGCTTTTGTGGAGATACGTTCCGGTTACAGTATGCTGAAAATACAGGCGCCTTCCTCAGCTTGGGCGCAAACCTGCCCGGCGGGGTACGCACTACTGTTATGACCGGACTAAATGCCCTAATTCTGGGCGCCTTGATTTTGTATATGTTCATCAGTAAAAAGATTACGATGCTTCCCCTCTTTGCCTTCAGCCTGGTCGCAGCCGGTGGCATCGGCAATCTTATAGACAGAATATTTCGTCACGGACGCGTAGTAGATTTCATGAATATGGGGCTGAATGTCAATCAATTCCATCTGCGCACAGGCATATTCAATGTGGCCGATGTGGCCATTATGGCTGGACTGTTCCTGATAATCGGAAACGAAATTCTTCCTATGCGAAGACAAGACAACGATAAAAAGAAATCGTCATCGACAAAGCAGATGTAATACAAGATGATCGTCAACGGCGGACGCTCCACCGCTCATCACGAAGGCATAAGAAAAGAGGCCTGACACGATTTCGTACCAGGCCT
>JAKJCY010000223.1 GCA_022706235.1 Candidatus Hydrogenedentota bacterium
TGCAATTGGCCCACCTCCCGATTCACTATGCGCGACTTCAATTCTACGTGGCGGGCGGCGCGGATTACCTCAGCCCGGAGCGCGCGTCCGAAGTCCTGGATATCTTCACACGGACCCTGCATGACCACCAGATCAGGCAGTTCGGAGAGCGCTTCGGCGAGGAGGCCATCGCCGAGTTCATTCAACGGGTGAAAACGACGCCCACGTATAGTACGGACTGGCACGTGCTCGGGCCATTCGACAACACGGACCGCGAGGGTTTCGACCGGATATATCCGCCCGAGACCAGCGTGAACCTGGATGCGTCATACACCGGCGCCGATGGCATGACGATTGGCTGGAAGGCGTATGCGCCCGGCAGGACCGGCTACGTGGACCTGGCACGATCCATCCGACCGGACGATGTGCCCGGGGTCGCCTATGCCTATCGTACCATTGAGGCGGACGCGGACAAGACACTTCAGGTAAGCATGGGGACGAATGACGGGGTTAAGCTGTGGTTGAACGGCGCGTTACTCCTGACGTCGAAGGCCAGCCGCGTTGCGCGGCCCGGCGACGAATCGGTAGCGCTCCCGCTGAAGAAGGGGACGAATCAGGTGCTGCTGAAAATCGATCAGCTGGGCGGCGGCTGGGGCTTCTATTTTGCAGTGGTGCCGTGAGAGGCCGCCGGGGTGTTCCGTGCGGCTTTTATTGCAGTGAACTTTTTCGAGGATCCCGCAGGTTGGAAACCTTTTCGCGAAATCCCGTAAACTGACATGAAAGGTCCGGCCCCGAACAGCGTCACAGAACCCCTGAATTCAAGGTTAGAGTCTCTGATGCCTAGTGGAATGCGTAGTTGACGGCATCAGTGCGAAGTGTTGCGAAGGTGCTATGCTGTCACTTCAGAAATCGCCACGTAGTGTCGTGTTCGGGACCTGTTGATTGATCTGGCCTGCGCAGGATGAAAATGATTGTACTGTTGTCCCGGGGAAAGGGCCTGCTTTTACCCAACGTTAACCAAAGGAGTCGTAGCATGCTTGCCTCATCCAAAGGTCTGCAAATGTTCCTCCTATTCCTGCTCGTGTTACCTTTCATCGCACAAGCGGAAGTATTCCTCCCCGACTCCGGCGGCACGATTTCGATGGTTCGGCGCACCGGCACAAGCGCACTTGAGACCCTGACCGCGTCGACTTCACTGGCTTCGTGCACACCGGCAGGCGAGACAACAACCAGGAAGCTGGCGGACGGCACCCTCGAATGCCGCAAACGCCTTCAGGGAGAGAACAAGCAACAGTGCCTGTTGATCGAGCGATTTTCGCCTGCGGGGAACGGCCTGCGTTGGGAAATCGAGGTCCACGGAGAAAGCGCGCCCTGGAGTACCGCCATAAACACAAGACTGCAATGGGCGAGAACAGACGGGCTAACCTGGTGGACGGCGTGGGGCGACCGTGATCCCGGCGCTCCCCGGGGCGTTCGAAGCGGTGCAGAGGATGAAACACACTGGTGGAACGACCCGCTTGTGCCGGTTCCCTTTGCGGATGCCACCCTCTTTTACGGCGGCCGGAACCATGACCAACCGCAGGCTTTTTCCATCCCCATCGTAACCATCCTGGATACAAACGCGGCATGCGGTATGAGTCTCGTCTTGTCCCCGGAAGACCTCCTGTTCGACATGCGTCTTGAGGTGAACGAGGCGGGCACCATGACCTTTGCAAGAGAACGCCATCGAATCTCGCGAGAGCATCCCGTCACTTTCGCCATGGACCTGGTGCTACACGAAGCCGACTGGCGCAGCGGCTTGGGCTGGATGGCCGGGCGCTATCCCGAGTATTACGACCCGCCCAACCCGCACGTTCAGGAAATGGCGGGATGCGGCGCATATTCGAGCCATGCCACGGACTTCGACGTGGAGCGCCTGAAACGTATGGCGTTCCGGGTGAACTGGAAAGCCAGTTTCGATTTTCCGTACATGGGCATGTTCGTACCGCCTGTTCCGGACGAAACCACGGAATGGATAGACTTCAAGAAGAACAGGACCTCCCTGCGGCGTATGCGGGAGGATATCCGCTTCTACACGACCAAGGGGTTTCATGTTCTAAACTATTTTAATGTTACCGAGTTCGGCAATTACATCGAGTACCCGCCTCCCGCGCGTAAAGCCGAGACGGACCAGGACCTGTGGAAGGATCCCAACGATTTCGTCTACCACGTACTTGGCGACGCCATTCTCAAGGACGAAAAGCGTGACAGGCCCTACTTCTCCTGGGAAGGCTGTATTGCCATGGATCCCGGGGAACCCACGTACCAGGCCTTTCTTATCGAACAGGCTCAACGCCACATCGACGCCTTCCCTGAAAGTTCGGGCATCTGTATTGACCGTATGGATTGGCTCCGCCTCTTTAACCCCAGATTCGATGATGGCCGAAGCTGGGTGAATGGAAAGCCTGCCCGTTCGCTGGTGCTATCATGGCATGGCATCATTCAGAAACTTGCCGCCCTCATGCATTCAAACGACAAAGTCATCTACTGCAATCCCCATTACCGGCGCCTGGATCTGCTGCGGCATATTGACGGCATCTATGATGAGTTCGGGCAGATGGGACACAGCATGAACCTGTGCGCGCTGCTTGCGTTGCGCAAACCCATCATGGCCTGGACCATTATGACACCGGAATTAAAACAAGCCCCGGACGCATACTTTCAGCGTCACCTGCACATGGGCGCCTACCTGACCGCACCGCTTCCCGGCAACGACCATACCATTCTGCCGTCGGACGGTGTTGACGCGATGTACTTCGATTACGGCCCCCTGCTCAACGCGTTGCGTGGGAAGCGCTGGGTATTAAAGGCCCACGCGGTGGAAGTCCAGGGAGCCGCCGCCAAGGCCAATCTCTTCTCCGTGCCCGGCGGTTATGTCGTTCCCGTCACTTTCGGCAATGACGCCAGTCAGGTGACGGTAGTGCTGCGCCACCTCGAACCGCCAACCGACCGGCCGACTTTCAACGCCACGGCTATTCACCCGGGCGCTACCGAGTGGGAACCCATCCCCGCCACGGAAAAAGACGGCACGATTGTTCTCGATGTCCCTCTCAAGCGCGGCTGCGCCATGGTCAAGATCCAGTAGAACCCGGGGTAGACGATGCAAGTGTTATGCTGGCGCTGTGGGGCATCGTTTTGCTCAGAAGAATGGAGGATCACGGGCAGCAACGGACCACCCCATGAAAGCCCAAGGTCAAACATCTGGTGTCGGCCCAACGCAAGACACGTGTGAACAAACGGCCATTACAATCTTTACTGCAGGATAGTTCTTATGACATTGCCGATTCTATTTTAGTTGAAGCTCCCAGCACAACGGCTCCGCTTCTTCCGAATTGTAGATGTAATCTTCCCCGTTCTGCCACAGGTAGGCGGCGCGGATGGCATATTCCATGGGATTGCTGCCCTGCTGCCAGCCAGCCAGACAGGCGATGGCTTCGCTCATACTGATGCTCCAGTCTTCGTTGACATCCGCAGGATGGGGCACAGGTGTTTCGCCTTCACCCGCTTCATCAATACAGGAATTACCGCTGAGTATGCCGCAAAACTTGGGTGAAAAACTAAAGCACAAGGTGCCCACAAGCGCTCGAATGGTATTATCGTACGCATTCACGGTTACACACGGGTCGCCTGGAGGGATACTGATGTCATACGCTTCCCCGCGCACGCCGCCGGCCCCATTATCTAAAATTTGATTGCCTTTCAATTCCGTGCCGGGGCTCCTTAGAACATTGACCGCCAAGATGCCATACGCTCCATTTTCAGCCACAAGGTTTTCTTCGATAGAGGCAGCACTACCGTCGCAAACGATACCAAAGTCCTCATTATTCAGCGTTTCATTGCGCCGTACGATTGCCGAAGACTTACTTAAGAGTATACCGGTCTGATTGTGGTGCAGCAGAGTATCTTCAATAATGAAGGGACCGCCATAAAACGTTTCAATCCCTCTGGTGCATCCGAATATCTCACAATTTTGAATCGTGATGTTTTGCCCATCAAAATTAAGATGGACACCCGACCTGCCTCCTGTAATTTTCACTGGGTGGAGGGTAGCTCCAATCTGGATGTAGCGGCTGTTAATGGTTATGGCATGGCTTTCTCTATCGTTTCTATCCAGCAGGGTGTTTCCGTCGGTAGCGCCCAAAAATCGTATCGGGTTTTGGTCCGCGCCCGCATCTTCCGCTGTAATCGTAATGGTGTCCTCAAGCAGGTAGTATCCGGCATCTATCCAGACGGTGTCGCCCCCCTGCAGCGGGTAGGTGTCAAGTATGAATTGCAGGCTGGTGTTGGGGGTTGATGGCGAAAGGCCATCGCCGTCCGGCGAACCGGGCGCCGTGCAAAAGACGTCCTCTGTCTCCATCTCATTTACATAAAATTCCAGTCCGGAACCCACACGAAAGATAGAACTTGCGGCAACGACAGTAGGGGCCGCATTGGAGGTGATGCGCAGTTGGTAGTTGGCTGCGGCAGACAGCCCGGTTAAATCCCAGGTCCACGCCTGCGCCGCAGCAGAGACACTGCCGTCCAGCAACAGCCACGAATCTCCGTAGTCGGTTGTAACTTCAATGGTGAGGGAGTCCGTTTCAAGCCAGCCCTGACCGGTGCACCGCCAGCGCACAAACACTTCCCCGTCATCGGGATACCTCTCATTGTGGAGCGGTTCTATCAGGGTGAGCACCCGGTCTAGTGGGCTGCGGGAGGCCTCGGCGGTGCCGCCATACGCGCCTTGATTGATACAGTCGCCATGGGGCAGGGTTTCGGCGTTCACCGGATCGCCCGGGTCGCCTGCGTCAATCGCCGGGCTCGATACCGTGTCGAACACCCATGCGCCCCCGTCGAACCGGCCTCCTGTGCTGCGCAACCGATAGTCATTGTTTTCAGGGTCGGCGAAAAGCGGATCCGCAGTGATAGAATTCGAATCCTGCTGGGTAACCCCTCGCCATTCTCCCATGGTTTGCCGCGGCGACTCGCCATAAAAACCGGTTAACGCGCCCCCCGATGTGTAGTAGGTATTGTAGTCGTATGTCGTACTTGATGCGGCTTCATCACGAACACAGAAACTTCCCGGACCGTCGGCACACACAATATTGTTGCGAAAGACATACTGGCTGAACAGGCTATTGATGCGAAATCCAAAAGAACCGTTTTCAGCAATGGTGTTATTTATAATGTTCAGCGATGCGCGCGGGGCATTCGCGTGTATGCCGGTATTGCCGTTCTTCACGACCAGATTCCCAATTACTTCTTTCAGCCCTGGTTTTGAAAGAACGTCCCATATATCGATTCCAATAACACCGTTATTGTGGACGCTGTTGCCGATGACGGTAGTGTCAATGGCATTATGAATCCGGATACCGTTAGTACTATTGTGACTAACAATGCAATCCGCTATGAGGTTACTGTCTCCACTGATATAAGCGCCGATAGTGCAACCAGCAACCTGTGAATTGCGCGCCTCATTATGATCTCCCAAGAAATGAATACCATACCCGGCATTATCCTGGACCAGGCAATTTTGAACCACACACTGCGAACCCGTGACGGAAATACCGTGGCTGCCGCAATCAGAAACAACGCAGGCATTCGCTTCGCCCCCGGTTCCTTCCAGGCTGATGCCATAGTAAGCGCCGATAGCCTGCAGGGGATGGGATACCTCCCCCAACTGCACATACTCCCCGGTAACAACCAGTACGCGGCTAGTCTCCGTATCCGGTGCGTTGCGGTCCAATACCGAACCGTTCGGCGAACCCAGAATACGCAGGGGACTGCCTGCGGTCCCCGCGTCTTGAGGGCCAATCGTAATGTTGGTTGTAAGGGTGTACTGACCGGTATCCAGCCAGATGGTATCCCCCGGTTGCAGGGCATAGGCGTTCAGAACATAGTGCAGACTGCTGTTGGGTGTGCCGGGCGAAGCGCCGTCTCCCGCCGGGGCGCCCGGCGCCGTGCAATAGACATCGTTGTCCACGGCGGCATCATTCACATAATAATTTACGGAAGCGCCGATGCGGAATACATCGCCGAGGTCGCCTGCAGTGATATCTTCGTTGCATTCGATATGCAGGCGGTAACTGGCGCTGGCCGGAAGGCTGGATACGTCCCAGACAAAGCTGCCTGCCGCAGCCGAAGCGTCAATCGCCCAGATGGACCAGGTTTCCCCGTAATCGCGCGTACATTCGATGGTGAGCGTCTCGGTGCCGTCCCAGCCGTCTTCCCCGAGTTCCCAGCGGACGGTCTGTTCTCCGGTAACCCAGGCTTCCCTGCCAACGGGTTCCAGCAGGGTCAGCAACCGCTCGCCCCACACCTGAAAGGAGAAACAAAGAACTAGAATAATAGGGACAGATGTCCGGCGAAAAATCATAATATGTACCTTTCATTTTGTTAATCAATAAAAAATACGCATCAAAAAGTCAAACACAGTCCAACCATCAACCATTAGCGTGAGTTTGTTTCATGTAGGCTCCATCTGACCTATTATAGCGTCGTACCTTATTGAAATCATATAAGTTACGGCGTTTTTTGATGCTCGCTATAAGTATACACTGAATATATGCAATGGTTATGCCTGG
>JAKJCY010000224.1 GCA_022706235.1 Candidatus Hydrogenedentota bacterium
TATATCCGTGAAACACGCCCAGCGCCAGGAGCGGCGCGCGGAAACGCCAGGATTTTATCAGCCAGAAGAAGATCAAGGTTTGCGCCCAGAAACTTGAGGTGTGGCCGGATATGTACGAGTAACTGCCGCGCACGATTTCGTCGGGCAGTTGGCGTATGGCCCCGTTCCAGGCGGCATTGGCCTCGTTCAAGGGGCGGGGCCGCCCTATCCACTGCTTGATGGTGTCTTCGCCGATTATATTCACAAAGAACAAAGCCACCAGGGTCAGCCAGAACGCATGGGCGAGTTTGCGTTGATTTTCATCATCAAGCTGAATATAGAGATTGCCCGCGAAATAAAATCCCGTAAACAGGATGAGCCCCAGGAGCGGGAAAACGGCCGGATACGCGTATTCATTCCAGTAAAAGATGCCTTTGTCATGAAAGACCACGCCCAGGCCGTACCAAATACCGAAGAGGACTCCCAGCACATGCAGGATGCGACGTGCCTTTCTTTTCGCGGCCGGACGGTTTCGGGTGGCGTGATAGCCGATGACCCAGGCCAGTGAAATGAGGAGCAGGCAGACCATGGCAAAATCGGTTTGCAGGATGATGAGTTCATCCAGTACGGGAATGTAATGGTCCGGGTTCAACCAGAGCAGGGCCTGAATATCCCAGGAGGCGTCCACAAATTTTCCGAAGAACAGGGTTATTCCAAATACGGCCGCATAGGCGGCGAGAAACACCAGCCAGGCCTGGATATGTTCGCGAAGGGTTCCGGTTTTAATCATCATGGCATAGAAATGCTCCAAGGACGGTTTCGGGTTTGAAGGAGTATAAACGCGTTACTTGTGCGCGTCAATAACCGCCTTCATTTTGTCAGGCTGGTCTGCAAAGCCGCCGTCAATATCGTATTTGAAAAGAAAGGCGTCCATTTCTTCTTCCACGTTGGCATAGGGTTTCGGAACGAACTCCTTCCGGAAAGTATACGGATGTACTTTCAGCCCGGCCTGGTGCGCCCGCGTCACCAGCGAGGGGTCTTTCTCAATGCATTTTTTCTCCGGGCCGATGCCCTGGGCATATCCGGCTATTTTTTCGAAACCCAATTCTTCCAGCATTGCATTGTCAGAAATCAACTGTATCATGGGAAGGGTGGATTTTAATTCTTCACGCAGATAAACCAGCGTCGACGGGGAAAAACACTGAATATAGATATTCGCTTCCGGGCCTTCATAGCCGTACTTGGCCAATACGGTAAGCATCGTTTCCACGAAAGGAAGATTGGCCTCTTTGTAAAAAGAGGGATCCTTCAACTCGGGATAGATACCTACATCGCGTCCCGTGGAGGCATTCAGGCCCTGCACCAGTTGAATCGCTTCCTCAAAGGTCGGAATCTGAAAAAGTTGTGTCTCTCGAGGGAACCGCCTGGGAAGTCGCTCGCGTGTGCGCAGCCTGCGAATTTCCTCCAGCGTAAAATCCGCCGGGTAATACTTGCCGTCCTCTCGTTTCCGATCCGGGAAGACTTCCGCCACATTGGTGGTGGCGTCCAGGGTGGTGTCATGCAGGCAAATCAGAACATGGTCGCTGGTCATGGCCAGGTCCTGCTCGATATAATCGGCGCCCATGGCATAGGCCATGGCGTAAGCGGCAAGTGTATGCTCCGGCAAGTAGCCGCTGGCGCCGCGATGGGCGATGATAACCTTTTCCGCCCCGACCGCGTTTATGCACATACCGCACGCAACCGCAAGCACAACTACGCACAAGAGTCGATATGAATTCATGTCAAGGGGCTCCCTGTTTTTTCTTCGGTGAACAGGTGGGGTTCCCCGGCACGATGCCGGGGAACCCCACTACGGTCAATAGAACCTGGCGGACTTGATAAAACGCGTGACTAGAACGGTTGTCACGTCCTCTCCGCCGCGGGAAACCTTCGAGGGACATCCGCCTGTTGCACGCCGGTTGTCCTTCGGTGGAGGTTTTTAAGAAAGCCGTTCAGATAACCTGCTGTTGGCTCATGGTTTTGACGCCGAGTTCATCCCAGTCATCCCAGTCATCTCCGCCGGCGGCGGCGGCGGCTTCTACGGTGAATTCTTTGACCCCGATAACCATGGCGTCTTTATACAGAAGCCCTTTTACGGTTACTCCTTTGCCGGCGTTTTCTTCCCCGGCCATAAGCTTCGATGCCGTGGCAAGCGGCAGGTAATGGAGCATCTTGCCGGCCATCCCTTCGATCGCCTTGCCATCCGCGTCCAGCGCTTCTTTGACGATCAGGGCGTTCAATCCACCATAGGTGGCATCCAGTTCCGGGGCTTCTTCCCCGCAAAGCGTCTTGGAAAGATTCACGTTCATCCCGGTGACTTGAACCGACACGGGTTTGGCCGCATCGTCAGCAGTGGAAATGGTCCAGGTGAATCCGGCGACCACAAGGGTGATTGCGGTGATTACAAGCATTTTTTTCATTCGAGGTTCCTTTCTCTGTTTTAAATGGTTCTGGCTTACTTGTTTCTTTACTTAAATCACACCCAATACACAAGACGAAATTCCGCCCTGCTCTATTCAGCGCGCGGAACAGGGTTACGTTTATTTCACGGTCGTATTTCTTACTGTTCTTCAGGCCACAAGCCGCAATATACCTCGGTGGCGGGCCCTTCCTGGTAAACGGAACCTTCTTCCGCCCACTCGACGTTCAGTATCCCATATACCAGATGGACGGCTACCCGCCGGTTAACCCGGCCAGTGATCATGGAAGCCAGGGCCGCGCCACAGGAGCCGCTGCCGCTTGCCATGGTAATGCCGCTGCCGCGTTCCCAGATGCGCATGACAATGTTGTCCCGGTCAAGAACGGATACGAATTCAACATTAGTACGCTCGGGAAAGGCGGGATGGTTTTCAATTTTCGGCCCCAGGTCGGTCAAATCCACCTTGGTGGCATCTTCTACAAAACTAACGGCATGGGGATTGCCGATGTTGGCGCAGGTGATTTTTACCTCACGCCCATCGCCCAGGCGCAGCGGCTCTTCCAGTACTTGTCCGGGCGCCCCGGTCATGGGAATTTGGCTGCGGTCAAATTTTGGCGCTCCCATGTTGGAGCGTACCGAAACCACACGGCGGTTGTTTACTGTCAATTGGACGCGGTTGGGTCCCGCCAAGGTTTCAATAATAAACTCCGTAGCCCGGGTCATGCCCCGCTCATAGACATATTTGGCAAAACAGCGTATGCCATTGCCGCAGGTTTCCGCTTCGCTGCCGTCCGCATTGAAAATGCGCATCCGGAAGGGATGGTCCTCTCCCTGCATTACGAGGATGATACCGTCCGCGCCCGCGCCCAGATGGCGATGGCTCATGGCGCGCGATAATGCCCCGGGGTCCGCTATGGGATGGCGCGCCGTGTCTATGAACAGGTAATCGTTTCCAAGGCCGTGGAGTTTGGCGTATTCGATGGTCATGATTTGCCGTCCGTTCCAGTTGCCCTTTTATGGCGTTCAATGGCGTCTTCGGTTAGAAGAACAATCAAATCGTTATAGGATATGCCCGCAACCGCCGCCGCCTGGGGGAACAGGGACGTTTCCGTCAATCCTGGAAGCGTATTCACTTCCAGCCATACCGGGCCGTCTTCTCCCAGAATAAAATCGCTTCGGCTCCAACTGCTGCATCCCAGCGCCTGGTGGGCGGTCAGGGACAGTTCCTGGACCCGCTTTGTCAGCGTAGCGCCTATGTGGGCCGGGGTAATTTCGGCGGTCGCGCCCGGCGTATATTTGGAGTAATAATCAAAATACGCGGACTGGGCGGGACGTATTTCCGTTACCGGAAGCGCACGTGGATGCTCTTCCGATATTGTATCAAGTACGGAACAGGTGACTTCAAGCCCGTGCACGAAGGCTTCCACCATGACCATGCCATCCAATGGCAGGATCTCATTCAAGTCCCGTATAAAATCATGAGTCGAATGAGGGATGGCCATGCCGCAGCTGGAGCCCTGACAGGGGGATTTCAGGACTACCGGCAGGCCCATGACATCAAGGGTGTGATTGACGATGTCTTCCTGATGCTGCCGCCAGTGCGCCATGGAAACGCAGAATTTCGGGGCAGTGGGGACGCCCGCCGCGCTGACGACATCTTTGGCGCGCGGTTTGTCTATGGAAAGGGCGCTCGCCGCGCAGCCGGAACCTGTGTAAGGACACCCCAGAACGTCAAAGAGTCCCTGCAGCCGTCCGTCCTCGCCGTTGGGGCCGTGCAAGGCGATGAAAATACAATCCAGGCGGAGGTCGCTTATCTTGACCAGCGCGTCAAATACGGGCCTTGGTGGTTCATCGGCGATCTGCCACATGCCATTTTTGAGGATAGTTATGGGCAGGGCGTCATATCCTGATGCGTTCAGGGCATGCGCCACGCCGTCTCCCGAGCGCAAAGACACCTCATGTTCCAAGCTGCATCCCCCCTTCAATACGCCCACGCGCGTGCGGGTATTAACCATATCTACGGGTTCCTTTTTCTGTTGATAGCGTACCGCATCGGACGAACCCGGAAACGGTCTTTTAAGTAACAGCCGAACCGGTGTCGCTTTGCTTTACGCTGCGCGGGAATAAGGCCAACGCTTTAAAAACGATTCGTTTTGGTATGGGAAAGGCAAACGCCTTTCCTTCCCGACACGTTGCACGGTATTCCGAGATTTGCTACACTGAAGTCACACTATAGCATGTGCGAGTATTCTTGTCCATCATACGGCTGCACACGGGCCACCTGCGTCGCCCGTCGTTGTACTGGCAAACTGAGAACAGGCGGTGCGGTTTCGTTATCCCTTTGTATTGGACAGGCGAAAGTTACCCCGGTGCCGATTGAAGGAGCATATATTATCCTATGAACACAGCCTTTGCCGCAAATGGGCCAACCAAGGCGCCCGGGGATGACAACAGTTCGCGTGTGTTGTTCGCGGCCGGGCTGTTCGTGGTGGCCGTGGTGGCGTTCATGCTATATGTGATGCTTGCCTATGCGCCTTTGCAGGGCAAGGACCTTCAACGCTATTTTCAGAATAATATCTTTTCAGGACCGGAGGCCTCATTGGACGGGGAGGAAGTGACTTCCATCGCGGCGATGCCCGTCTATGTGCAGTCCTTTTTATGGAAGTTGTTCGGGGGGAAATCTGTGCTGCGGGTTGCCGCGCTGTTGCTGCACGTGGCGTCTTCAGCCCTGATGTTCTGTTTGCTGAGGTTATGGTTGAAGCGCCGTGAAACGTTATTGGTCCCTTTACTGGGCGGTTTGTTGATGGCGGTCACGCCCCCCGGCGCTGCCACCATGACGCAGTCGGACGGGTGGGCTATGGTTCTTGCCACGGTTCTGGCATTGGGCGGCGCCGTGTGTTTCCTGTCGGGAACCGGCATATCTTCTTCGGATGACCCCGTATGGGTATTCATATCCGCATGGTTCGCCGCGGCAGCTGCGGCGGCGTATCCTGCCCTCGTGATTGTACCGGTACTCTATGTTGCCCTGGACTTGTCCCGTGCCCGGGGCGGCCATGTCCTTTCTTCATGTGCTGACTGGACTTCTTATGGCATCCTGTTAGCCTCGGGAATCCTGGTGTTCTTCCTGCTTTACAGGAATCCCGGCCCCGTGTCTTTTCAGACGCCTTTTGTCTGGTACCTGGTATCGCCGGTGGTCATCCTGATGGTTTGCCGTTTTGTGGATGTCGTACCGATGGGCCTGGCGAAACGTGTTCTTCTGTGCCTGCTGGCCCTGTCGCTAGTTGCCGGGGCCGCCGTTGCGTTCATGCAGTCTCTCTGGTACGCCGACCCGGTGTGGCAGTTGGAAAAACAGATTTCCAGCAAAGAGGATGCCCCGTTCCGCCGCCAACTTGCGTTACACTACTATTACGCTGCTGAACAGCAAAAGAACAAAGATGAGAAGCGTGCGCGGATTGGGGAGGCGCTTTCCCTGTGGCCGCTATCTGAAGGGATGGAAGAGTCTCTGCCCTGGGAGCGGTTGCTTTGGGGCAAAGCGCTGTTGCAGGTGAATGACAGGGGAAACGCCGTTGCGATGGTTGCCCCGCTCTTGAACCGGACGCCGCTCAGCCCGGCGGGGCGCCTGGCGGCCCGATTGATGGCGACTGCGCTGGATGAGAAGGAAAAAGCGCCTGAAACTGCCGCCCTGCTGGATTTTGCCTCCAGGCAGGGTAATCTCTCCGAGGAAGAAAAACTGAGATATGCCCGTTCCCTGTTTTTTTTAGGAGATATGAACGGGGCGGCCGGCGTGTTTTCCTCGTTACCGGAATATCCTGAAGACGCTCCTGATGGAAGCGTGCAGCGTCAGGCGCTTGCGGCGGCCGATACCGCCGGGAAGTTTCAGGAAAACTATCGCAAACAGATTATGGAAAACCCGCAAGCCATTTCGGGCTATGTGGCATTGGCGGAATCCTGCGTCGCTTCCGGTAACTTGTTGCGCGCTTTTTATTGGCTGGAACTGGTATTGCGGCGAGCGCCCGACACGGAGGGCGCATGGGAGTTACTGGGAACGATTTTCGCCCTTCAGCGCCAACAGGACTACTTTATCCGCCAATGGGGCGC
>JAKJCY010000225.1 GCA_022706235.1 Candidatus Hydrogenedentota bacterium
AGGATTATACGCTGTACTCAGGGGCTATTTGGCAGTCAGTCCCTTCTTTACTCAGTCTATGTGTTTTCACAAAAAGTTCCATTGTATATTCCGACGAGTTCAGGAAGGCTGAAGGTCTTTCCTGCGGCCCGGTGTTGGTGAGAGCAGGATTTTTATCGAAACCACCTTCCGATTTCCTTGGTCTAAGAAAAAACAGAAAACCGCCAATAGTAATTTCAGACTTCTTGAACTCGGCTTGGTTTCGTAAGGATATTTCGGCATTCCTGTTGGCACTTTTTTACAGTCCTCTTCGTATAGGCCGCAAGAAAGGGACAGACAACGAAATAGCCAAAGTGAGCAAAGTACGTGTATCCTTGGGTTACGCATGGCTATTTCGTCATCAGTCCCTTTTTGCTTCGTTTTTTGTCTGTTTACGAGTGCCATACGCGATTCCGACGAGGTCAGGAAATCTGAATTTAAAACCTAACCGGACAGGAAAGCGCGCCCTACCCTCATGAACCCTCACCCCCCAGTTGTTTTTCGGTATGCCCTGGCGGCAATGCTGATTGCGGGAGTCCTAGCCTTCAAGGCGTTCTCCAGTATCTATGGGTTCCCGGATATACCGGGGGTCACGCCGCGGCCGCACACTATCGTTCCGGAGCCCAATACCATGCGTAACGGCATCCATCTGCGCGCGGAACCTATGTACGTGAAAAACCGGGTTAAAATCGGCGGGCGTTCCTGATCCCACCGATGGGCCGCTTGGGTACCGTGTCCGTTAAGGAAGGGCAGTTGGATGCGGAAGTGGTGTTCAAACCACGGGACATAAAGGACAAAAAGGACCGCAAAAAGTTCTCCAACCTTTCTACAGGTTGTGTGTTCCACGGGGAACACCCGTACCCAATCACGCACCTACTCTCATAAAAAAACAAAAAGTTGAATACACAGGCAGAGAACAACCGGGGTGGTTCTTGACGCCGTGTACAGGGGATTGCTTATCTAAGAGCGTGTACGGAAAGTTCCTTTGACAGCCTTTTCAATTATTGCAAGTCACTGAGATTGCTGCGCTTCACTCCTAAGAAACGCATCCGATAACATGTTGAAACTTTGAGGCATAAGAACTTCCCCTGCAGCGTAATCATGTAAATTACCGTATTGTCTATAAGGACTATATTTGAAGAAGAATTATGCAATAAAAAAATATTTTGACTTTTTTTAGTTTTTCCTGTAAAATACTCTTGTCCTGTAAAAGAAATAAACCTAGAGAGGGCTGTGGAACGTATGCATTGGCAGGCAGCGAGCAAGGGTTCTGCAAGCGTGTTTTGCACTGACTTTGTCTGAAGTCAGGCAGGGCATAATCGCAGGGTGTATCCCAGTTCCATGTCCGCCACAGGATGATTTAGTAAATGAACGGGTGAGGTAAAGCGAAATTCTATGTTTACTTACGGAAAAGGAGAACCTGTCCCAAGCTCGGGAAAAAACATCCTGCCAGGTACCAATGAAGCGGGTCATCGGAATATTCTCCTGCATATTCGTGTTTCCCATAGGGTTTTTTTGATATACTAACATAAGGTGTACTCCAGACTTATATACCTCTACAGTACTATTCTTTATGTTTTTCCGATGAAATCCCCACAACGAGGAAACCAATAGCACAGTATCTGTTTGAAAATTAACCATGCAACATGCGCGACACCCCAAAGACGAGGTGTTGCGTTTTTTCGAACTACTCATAAGGTTCATGTCTACGATGAAAACACACTCACACCTCAGCATCAGGTCAGGTTCCGCCGCGTTTTTACTGCTGGCGGGTTTTTTCCTGATAGTGCCGATGATCGCCTGGGGCCATAATCTTGACCAGCGGTTTACCTATATCAATCTGGACCCGGACACGCTAGATATGATGCGCGCGCGGGTAGCCGCACAACAGCCCCCGGTTCAAATCGGCGATACCATCGCGGTGGTGCTCAAGTCCACGCCGGGCCCGGGCACCCTTACGGGCGTAGGCGGGTATTTGACGTTTTACCTGCCAAGCGATGATACGTTTCAGGTGGTCGGAGCCGAATATTTGGCTCCGGACCCGAACCGTCCCGGATATTATATGCCGGTTCCCGTCAAGGGCCAGTCCATTATTGCCATCGGCAATGGTTCCATTGGTTCGGCGACTACCACGGGCTTGGTCGGCCTTGATCTTGGTCCCAACATTAATGGCGTAACCGAGGCGGCGGTCACCGCTGCCGGGCTTCACCGGGGCACCATCGCGGGGGTATACGCCGATACGGGCATATTCTATTCCACCTCGCCGATGACGATGTGGGACAGTTGGGAATATCCTCCGGCCACTTTGAACAGCGGGGCGCGTCCCCTGAAACCGGGCGGCGGCCAGTATCCGGTCCTTATGACCAACAATCGGGGTGAAACCATTGAGCCACGCACGTGGTGGGATGCTTCCCAGTTGATTGGCTTTGGTCTTTCCAGCCCGCATGGTGCGGCCACTGATCCCAATGGCCGCGGCAACGCTCCCTGGGGCACGGCGAATGTCGTTGCCGGGCCGCAGTCCGGGTATGCCTGGGACTTCAACCTTATGGACTGGGTGAACGCGGGATTCCCGGGGTATTCTTCCTCCGGCCTCCAGAATACCCTTGATCAGGTCGGACCCTGGAACCGCATCCAATATCCGGGCAGCCAGGTCAGCCTGGACCAGGCGGGCCTGATTTCCGCCGTGCTCGGCTATGCCGGCGTGGATGCGTCCAACCTAGGCTATGATCTCAGTGCAGGCAGTCCGCTTCCCACGAACACCACGGCAGTGCGTTTTTCGTTCGGCATGCTGGAACTGGGCCGCACCGAAGTCGGCCGTGTTTATGTCAAAGTACTGAAGGATTTCACCACGTGCCCGTTCCCGATTCACGGCGATGCCTTTGGCGGCGACGCCGGCGGCGAGCAGGGCGGCAAAGATCATCTCTGGCGGTATTACGACCCGACGGATACGCCCCTTGACCTCTGCGGCGGCCTGCAGAAACGTTTCTTGAAATCCCTGGTCCTTCCCGGTGAAACCGTGGGCGTTACGTTAACGTATTTTAACGGCAGTTACCTTCCCGCGATAAATATGGTGGTCACCGATCCGCTTCCCTCCGGCATGACGTACGTGGCGGGTACGAGCAAAATTAACGGGGTAACGACGCCGCCCCTTTCCACGAGTCCGCTCACGTGGAATATCGGTTATGTCGAGCCCTATGGGTTGCTGGATATTACGTTTGATGTGGTGGTGACCGGTACCGGCGACCTGTTGAACACAGCCCGGGCCGAATCAAATCAGGGCATAACTTACGCCAACGACACGATCCGATCCGGCGCCAATGATTTCCTGGTATGGGACAAGTATGTTTCCCCCTCGGCCGTTGCGCCCGGCGGCACGGTAAACTATACCGTTGAGATCAGCAATATCGGCACGGGCCCCAACGGCATCCCCTTTGTCATTACTGAATACCTGCCCGCCGGTTTTACTTATGTAAGCATGGTGTCCAAGCAGATTAACGGCGGCCTGCTGCCGGACTCTCTCATTTCCATCAACGCCGCCAATCCGAACCAGCCCATTTTTACCATCAACCAAGGCATCCAGGCCGGCCAGGCGCTCGTCCTTACCTTCAAGGTCCTTGTCGGCCAGAATGTTCCGCCGGAGACCTACTGCAACTACTTCAAGATGGGGTTTGAGGGCAAGGTGGTGGCCTCGGCGCCGGACGCGTGTGTCAACGTCGGCGGCGGCACGATTGGCGACACCATCTGGCGCGACTGGGATGGTGACGGCATCCAGGACGAAATGGAGGAAGGGATTCAGGGGGTTACGGTAAACTTGTATAACGATGTCAACGGCAATGGCGTGTACGATGCCGGGACCGATACCCTTATTACCAGCCGGGTTACTGACAACACCGGTTTCTATAACTTTGAGGGCCTGACCGACGGCATGTATGTTGTTGTGGTGGATACCACAGCCGCAGGTCTCGTGCAGCATACGAACACCGGCGATCCTGACGGCGGTACACTCAACCAGGCGGGCGTGACCCTTGCCAACAACTCCGGCACCGACCTCATAGATTTTGGCTACAAGCCGGGCGGGCCGGGCATCGGCACCGGTTCCATCGGAGATAAAGTTTTTGAAGACAAGGACGGCAACGGCAGTTTCGATGGAAGCGATGCGGGCATCCCCAACGTCACCGTCAACCTCTACGAAGACACGAACGGCAACGGAGAGATTGACCCGGAAGACCTTTTTATCAGCGCCACGCAAAGCGACGCTTCAGGCAACTACCTGTTCAGCGATCTGGCTTCCGGCGCGGGCATTGATTACATTGTGGATATCGTGGAATCGGACCCCGACATTGCGGCCTATTTCACCACCCAGGGCAAGACGTATTTCGCGACCACTGCGGGTGACTATTCCGTTCTCAATCTTTCCGGCGCCAGTTTGATCAACGACTTCGGCTTCCAGGGCGTTGATCCCGGATCCATCGGTGACACGGTCTTTTTCGACAGCAACGCCAACGGCGTTTATGACCTTGGTGTTGACATACCGCTGGCGAATGTGACCGTTTCCCTGTATTATGACGCCAACGGCGATAGTGTTGCCCAGCCCGAGGAGTATGTGGACAACCGCGATACGGATGCCTCCGGGCAGTATACCTTCGACAATTTGAGTCCTGAGCGGTACCTTGTCCTTGTTGACACGGGAGATCCCGATTTGCCGGGCGGCGCCGTGCCGGTGGCGCAGCAATATGTTGTTACCCTGGGTTCCGGGCAAAACTACACCACCGCCGACTTTCCCTTCGTGGAAATATTCACCAAGACCGTGGACAAGGCCTTTGCACTGCCGGGCGACCTGCTCACCTATTCCATCAATTTGAACCTGCCCACCGACACGCTGTACCAGAACCTGACGATTTGCGATCCCATCCCCGGCGCGGACGTGTCCTTTGTCAGCGCGAGCGCAGGCGGCATGGTGGACGGCGGGTATACGCCGGTGGCGCCGGTCAACGGCGCGAAGAATGCCACCAGCCTGTACGTGGAAGACCAATTCACCACCAACGGCTCCTACTCGGGCAGTAATGGTACCGCCACGTGGGCGTCGAACTGGGCGGAGACGGGAGACGATGGCCTTGCCAATGCCGGCGGGATTCTGGTGGCGGGCAACCGTCTGCGTATCGACTTCAACAACACAACCTATTCTTCCGACGGCGACTATGTGGAGCGGGGCGTCAATCTCAGCGAGGTCGCGTCCGCAAGCATGACCTACACGCTCCAGACCAATGAACTGGATACGGGAGAATATATTTATCTGGAAGTGAAGGGCAGCGGCACGGCCTGGGTCTTGGTGGATACGGTTACCCTGGGCACGGCCACGGGCGCCAAGGGTCCCTTCAATCTTGTGAGCATCCTTCAGGCGGCTTCCCCCGTGCAATCGCTTGCCAATCCCACCGCCATACGTTTCCGCCGCGGCGTGGGTACGGGCAATGATCAGATTGAATTCGATAACATCCGTATTGATTTCACCACGCCCAATACGACCACGGCTATTGCCGTAAGCCCTACGCAGGTCGGCAACGGCGGTGCCCTGACCGTGACCATGACGGTGGGCAGCAGCGCGGCGATGACCGGCGTGACGCCCGGGACCTTGACGCCTGTTTTGACGGACGGCGCCGCCGCGTCGCTCCTTACCGGCCCGACGCCGACTTCCGCCAGTATTGCCGCGGGCGGTACGGCCACATTTACTTGGACCTACACGATGACGGATACGGCTTCCCCGGCGGGCACGGTGAAATTTACCGGGGCGGCCACGGGAACCATTACCGGAGGCACTTCCTATGCCTTCGCAAGCGCCACTTCGGGTACGGCGCAGGTTATCCCCGGAGGTTCGGGGACTGTCTGTTGGAATCTCGGCAGCCATGTCCTTGCTCAGGACGGCCTGCGCATTGCCGGCGCGGGCATTTACGCATTTCGCGGCGGTGATATTGCGAATGGCCCGTTCTGGAGATATGACCCCTCTTCCGGCTTGTGGAACAATCCGACAGACCCCACTGATTTTGCGGCGACGATCAACGGCGGCGGCTCGCTTACAACCGATGGAACGTATATTTATGCGCTTCAGGGCGACAAAACGAAGACGGTAAAACGTTATGATCCGGGAACGAATACGTGGGCATCCCTGCCGCCCCTACTGGCTAACATAGGTAATGGCGGCGCCATCGCCTATCACGCGGCGAACGGCAAACTGTATGCACTGCGCGGCGACGGACAGAAAACCTTCTATGAATTTACCTTTACGGGACCCCTTACGGGAACCTGGGTCGCAAAGGCGCCGGTGGCTGCCAACGTGAGTGACGGCGGATCGCTGGTGTCCGTGGGCAATTATCTGTATGCGCTGCGCGGTGCGGGACAAAAGGCGTTCTGGCGGTATGACCCGGCGACCAATACCTGGCTTGCCCGCGCGAATACTCCGGGCAATGT
>JAKJCY010000226.1:0-276 GCA_022706235.1 Candidatus Hydrogenedentota bacterium
GGATGACCTTAACATTGCGGAAGCCCTGCTGCCGTTGCGTGAAGGGGCGTAAAAACTGATACGACCGTCCTCAAAAGTATTGAAAGATTTCTCGCTGTTTTTCTCAACGTGAATGACACTATCCCATTTGTCGCTATTTTGAATGCCTGTGGGCAAACCGTGTTTATCGGATACCCATCCTTGGACCGTTAATCGCCTCTGTTAAGGCATGATTGTATCTGCACCTTGTTTTGCCTGTTGGCAACGTCAACGCCTCCATGATACAATCACTATGAG
>JAKJCY010000226.1:286-6461 GCA_022706235.1 Candidatus Hydrogenedentota bacterium
TCGGTAAATAAGTATAAATAGCGCAAGTGATACGGTTCTTTTAAGATGACAAGAAGCATCGATAACTATCTCAGGATGAACAAGCATTTGTTTTATAACGCGTTAACTAAAGGGAGTGTGATTCTTTTCTGTCTGACGGCGTTGATTATAGTGCCGGCTTGCGGTAAATCATCCGGTCCACGCAATAATTATCCAGAACCGAAGGCAATGAGTCTGATCTCGGTGGAACCCGCCGGAGACATTTACCGAAGCGAAAACCTGATAGTGAATGGCAATTTTTCAATTTGGCCGGACGAAACTTCCGCGCCTGACGGATTTTCTGTTCCGCCGGATACTAAAGTCTCCAAAATTTTTAGAATAGACAGCCGTGGCGGCGATGGGAAATATTCAGCCGACCAATGGTGGCGTTCCAGCGACCAGGACACTCCGTATGATCGTCTTTTTCGAACGACTGTTTCGGGCATAAAAGCGAACCGTGCCTATGATTTTTCGGTTATTGCACTGCCCTATTATCATACGACTGCATCGCTCAGCATAATTGCCTTGGACAACAACAACAATGAAGTTGCCCGATGGACCGATCTTATTCGGGTCACTCCCGCAAATGGCGTGGAACAGAGGCATACCGCAAGAATCACAACTCCCCATGATGGTTCACTTGTCATTGTCTCACACGGCAACGATAACACCCAGTACGGAGAAAAAACGAGAATTTGCTGGCTTGAATGGGAACTTGTTCTACTGGGCAGTGACTTAAGTAATACAGCCCTCTCACCGGATAAACAATAAGACTTTTTTTTACCGCAAGAAAAGCAGCAGGATCATTCAGAAGAGGGTTGCCTGACACCACGTTTAACCGTCCCCCTGGGAATTTTAAGGAAGTGTTATTGTGATTGCCTGGACGCCGAATTTTCCAAAGTGGCAGTATCCGATTGGGTATGGGCGGCTATTACTTGCCCGGCATCGTTTTTTTGACCGGATCGGCATCCTTTGGGATAAGAAATGGCCCCGAATAGGCATCAAATCAGGATATCAAGCCCGCCTCGCATTTATGCGCAATAAGTGCAAGGGGCGTCGTTGTTTCGTGATAGCAAACGGTCCCAGTCTGAAAGATATTGACCATCGGAAACTCCGGAAGGAAATTACCATCGGCTGCAACGGAATATACAAACAGTTTTCGGAATGGGGCTTTCACACGTCTTATCTATTATTTGAGGACATAGAACAACTTGAACTTCGCCGTCACGATGTAGGAAGTGTTCAGGGGCCGGTCAAGATGGCGGCAATTTACAACGCTTATGCATTCAAAGCGGACAGCAAAACCATTTTTTTTAATGCACCCCGCATGCGCGGCCAACTTTATTACTGGAAGGATTTATATCCCCAGTTTTCGACGGATTTCGCGGCAATCGTGCACCTTGGCAGTACCATAACCCATATCATGCTGCAACTCGCTTATCACCTGGGATGCGATCCCGTGTATATTATCGGGCTGGATCATGACTATGGAGATTTGCCCCGCTTATTTCCGCCGGGCAAAATCACGATTACGGAAGAAAACTTGAAGCTGGTTCGAGGCCTTCATTTCAGCGATAAGTATTACAAAATTGGCGACCAAATCGGTGTTCCCTTTGTGAAGGAGCAAGAGCAGGCCTACACCAGAGCACGGGAAATCTTCGAGGCAGATAATCGCTGTATTTATAATGCCAGTACACATACGAAACTGGACGTATTCGAACGCTGTGATTTCGAGAGCCTTTTCGGTTAAGGGACAGGCTGCAGTTGAACCGATTGCAGCAAAAGACAGCTTTCTTTTGTTCCTGATTTCATTTGTAGAACCACAAAAAATATACAATTCAAAAGGGATAGAGTAATTCCGCATGCCATTTCGCACGCATAACATGGCACATATATCGCACGTGACAGACCTTTCAACAGAAAAAATTCCCGTCATCATCGCCTTGGGCGATTTTGCTTCCGGTGTGGTATCGTGGGCGTTCCGCCTCCGTGACGCCATGGCCGCCAATCCCCGTTATCGTGTCATTTTAGTAAACTGTCATAAAACGGGAAACAAAATAGGCCGGTTTGACGCCCAAGCCACAAAAATTTCAGAAATTTCAGCCCTACTCCACGAATTCGGGCGCGGAATTGTCATTCCCAATTTTGTGTGGGATATCTTCGATGTGTGCGCTCCCCTTATGGCGGCTCAAAAATCTTTCAAAACCATCGGCTACTGCCGTGCCGACAGCGATGAGGAGTATTACGCGCCCCTATCGTGGTACGCCCCTGTTATAACCCGGTTTGCCGCGGTAAGCCCGGAATGCGCGGCAACCTTAAAACAGCGCCTTCCTGAGCGGTCCGGACATGTGTACACCATGCCCACTGGTGTACTGGTGCCGAACACCCTTGCACGTTCATGGAAGAAAAGGCCCATAAGGCTGGTTTATGGCGGCCGTATTGTTCAGGAGCAGAAACGCGTTCTGGATCTTGTGCCCCTGGTGAAACATCTTCGCGACCGGTCCGTCCCGTTTACACTAACCGTGGCAGGCATTGGCCGACAGTTGGATGAGCTGAAGGCAGGCATAAACGCTTCCGGCGCATCGGAATATGTTCGTTTCACCGGACGGCTCGCTCCTGAAAAAATGTCCCGCCTGTGGGCGGAACATGACATATTTGTTCAAACCTCGGCCTATGAAGGCACGAGCAATAGCATGCTCGAAGCCATGGCGCAAGGTACGGTGCCTGTAGTGACCGATACCCAAAGTGGTGTCCATGGCATTTTAGAGCACGGACATAACGGGCTCCTGGTAGAAGTCGGAGACATGGCGGCCATGGCGGATGCCATTGCGCAGATTGTGGCTTCAGGTAACCTGGAAACCATGGGCCGTGCTGCGCATGTGGCTGCTCGCCCGTATTCCATAGAGTGTTATGCGAAAAAGTTCACCGCCATGCTGGATGATGCCTGGCAAGACGAGGTGTGTTGTATTCCCAGCGGCTTCGAAACACGCCCGAAGCGGGTTTTCGAAGGTATTAATCTTCATAACGACACATCGGCTCTTCCAGACGCCAATGCCGAGAGGCACTCACCTTCCCGTAAATTGATGATCACCTTTCCATCCCACCTGCGCGGGGGGGCCGAAGAGTACACCCTCACCATTGCACGCGGGGCGGTAGCTTCCGGTTGGGAAGTGTTGGCGGCCTTTACCCGGCGCAAAGATACCGAAACGCTGCGGCAGGATTTCAAGAGATTGGGAGCCGTCTATCATGCTCTCGAAACGTGTGAACTGGGAGACAAAACAAAACAGGCTTCCTTCAGGAAACGCATCACCCGCACGCTCCGGTTTCTGGTGCGCCACAAACCTGATGTCCTGCTGCTGGAATTGCCCGGCATTCAGTATGGATTGGGCACCATGATTGCGGCCGCTCTGGCGGGCATTCCCGTAATATCCGTTTACCAGTTGGTACGGGACGATATCCGCATGCCCTGGCGGAACCGGCTCGCTTATCCGTTGCTGCGATTGCGAAATCAGCATTATGTGGCCGTGTCCGACTATTCCCGTGATATTCTTGCCGCCAAGTCAGGACTACGCAAGAATGCCATAACCGTTATTCCCAACGGAGCGGACCTTTCGCGCTTTCAGATGGAGGAGGCAACGCGCCGGCAAGCACGGCTGCAAGTCCGCCAAGAACTAGGGTATGAAGAAGACACACTGCTGCTATTGACCGTCGGCCGCCTCGCTTCACAGAAAGGTCATGATCTGCTAGTGCCTGTTATTCCTCATATTGTAAAGGTTTTCCCGCAAGCACGTTTCCTCTGGGTGGGTGACGGCCCCCTGCAGCACAAGTTGACCGAACTGTTGCGGCAATACGATGTGGAGCCGTTTGTGCGGTTCCTGGGGCATAGGGACGATATCCCCGCGCTTCTTGCGGCATCAGATCTTTTTGTCCATCCAACACGTTTTGAGGGACTGCCCTTTTCCGTAGTGGAGGCTATGGCAGCAGGCACACCTGTCGTATCCACCCGGGCCAGCAGCATACCTGAACTTATACATCATGGTGAAACCGGGTTACTTTGCGACCTGGAAGATATCTACGCGCTGCGAGAAACCGTGTTATACGCCTTAAACCACCTGGACAAAATACGGGAAATGGCTTCCCATGCCCGAGACCGTGCAGCCCTGTACAGTGCGGAAGCCATGACGGCAAAGACCTTGGACCTGCTGGTACGCACCATAGGGAAGCCCCATGAGAAATAGCATTCTCTTTATACACCCCGGCATCCTGGCGCCGGTTCAGGGAGGCGGTCCAACCCGTACTAGGGCGCTCATGGACTATTTTAGGGCGGAAGGTTATGAAATTGTCCTGGTAACCAGTAATCACGGGGAACATAACCCGGAATTATCCCGCCATGTCGATAAACTGTATACCCCTGGCGCCGCACAAACCAACAGGGGAAAGCACCCGGAGGCTTCCTCCCGAGCCCTGGCAGCAAGATTGAAAAGAAAAGCCAAAGAAGCGGCAGGCCTCGTGTTAAAGACTGCTGAACGTGGCGGTATGCCGGCGCTTTCCTCCATGCAGCGCAACCGGCACAGAAGCCTGGAAACCCTTGCCGGCAAGGCCGCCTGCGCATGCCGGCCCGTGGCGGCCATAGCCACCTATGCCTGGCTCGCGCGGGCTCTGGATTATATGCCGCCGGGAACACTTCGCATACTGGACACCATTGACGTGCAGCATGTGCGTTGCGCACGCGCCCGGCAAAGCGGAGGCAACCTGGAGCACCTGCGCTGCAGCCGGGAAGAAGAGGCGCGGGAACTCCGGCGCGCGGATATCCTGCTCGCCATTCAGGACGAGGAAGAGCGTCTGCTGCGGGAAATGTGCCCCGATCGGAGCGTATTGTGTGTGCGTCATGCTGTCAGTCTGCCCGCGTTTACCACCCCACCGGCGGGAGAGGCAAATAACCTGCTTTACGTCGGCAACAAGTACGACCCGAACATCAGGGGCCTGCAATCTTTTTTTGATACCGCCTGGCCCGCGATCGTCTCACGGCGGCCGGAGGTCAGGTTAACGGTGTGCGGGCGCATTTGCGAGGTCTTCCCTGATTCCATCCCCAATGTCACCTTCGCAGGGGTCGTTCCCGACCTGAATCCTTTTTATGAAAGCGCCCATATCGTGATCAATCCGGTTACTTATGGAACAGGAATCAAGATAAAATCCATTGAGGCGCTTGCTCATGGAAGGTGTCTGGTATGCACCAGCCAGGGCACACTCGGACTTGGAGCACCGGAATCACTGCCGGTTGTCGTGGCGGAAACCGGGGCGGAGATGGTAGAAGCTATTCTAACATTGTTGTCCGATACCGGGAAGCGGCACGCGCTGGAAACAGAGTCGTACACCTACGCCCGGAATCACTTCAGCCCGCAACAGATTTTTAAAGATCTCCACAACTGCATTCGGGACCACAATATTGCCCGCGGGAAAGGGGACGTGTAGACCAGAACTGATAAGGTACAAAAATTACGCACAAATAAAGTGATATTGGTTAGGTTAGTAGTGTAATAATTTATATGTCATTTGCGTTAAAATAATCTTTTATAGATGACATATCTATAATAACAGATCCAGATTCTAAATTGAGGTTTTTGTTGTTGTATGAATGGGAAAATTTATATTTTTTTATATCAATATTCTTGCTGTGTAAAAGATCACACAGCATACCGACTGCCTGATAGCCAACTTCTGAGGTAAGGTAACCAAACTCTAAACGGTGCTTTACGGTCTTCCATCGCGATCCAAAAACTATTATGTGAAATTGTTTTATCCCTTCAGGCTTATATTCGGAGAGAATAGTATTAAGTTTGCTTTCCATATAACGGCGATCAAAATTATTTTGCGTGGTGACAAAATAACAATTTTTCGTTGCAGAATGTATTCCCATAACAAGCAACAATATCAAAATAAATCGGTTTATATATTTATGATTATTAAAAATGCCGCGGCTTATCCTTGTGCATCCTTTCCAAAAAAGTAAATAAAGGATGGGCGTAAAGGCAATAAATGTGCGATAGCGTGGTTCACAAGAGGATACAAGTATATTTGGGGAAAAGGAAAGAAGTATTAGTATACTTATTGTAAAGTATTTTTCACTCGCTATTTTTAGAGATTGATATAAACATTT
>JAKJCY010000227.1 GCA_022706235.1 Candidatus Hydrogenedentota bacterium
CTGTCCACAGGGATGTTTTCCTCGGCTTTCCGAAATAAGGCGCAGGATTTTTCCAGAAGAGCGCGCTTTTTCTTCAAGTTCGAAAATTTGTACGCTCGTGTATAAACAAAAAATGCCCGCAGGGGACGCAACGGTTTTACTTTATAGTACACAATGGCAAACACCAGCAATCCCAATACCACGACAGCCCCGAAAAAAAAACCAAGCCCTGCCAATGCATATATCCAAATGCTCATGTTTGCGGTACCTCCTGTCCATGGTCACACAACACGCTCAACGGTATTTTAAAGTGCCCCCGCTTTACCCCTCAGACTTCAGCCTTCATCCTCTCCGTTGCCGTTTCCGGGCTGCCACTTGAGGATCGTGGTCATTTGTTCCGGTGTTTGCGGGCAGTTCCATTCCTGCAGCACCTCATCATCGGCGCGCAGTTCATTGAGACGTTCCAGGGCGTCCAGACCGGAAAGCCCCTGCTCGCGCAGCCAGCACCCGACCACCATGCCGGTGCGGCCATGGCCGCCCCAGCAGTGAACATAGACTCCCCGGCCTTCCGAAAGGGCTTCGTTTATGGTGTGCAAAATCTCCCGTATGATTGCACGCTCGGCAATCCCCATGTCCGGAATGGGAAAGGCGTGGCAGGTTATCCCGCTCCCGGAATCCGCACCGATCAGACCTTCAAGAAGGGGCGCATAATCTTCCCGGCACCCTGTCCAGGACATCTCCCCTATCTCCTGCAGCGATATAAAACAGCGCACACCGGCCTGCAACAGGCGCTGCAGTCTTTTTCTGGCACGGTTGGGATCCATGTCCCCGGGAAAGCCCCCGGCCAGCAGCCTTCCGGGTTCCACCCACCAGGTTTGAGGCAAAGGCGTATCCATATATCTGTTCCTTTCTGTATTCAGGGGAGGCCAAAACACCAGCGCAACTCCCGCGCAACAAACACCCAAAACAATTCTCTGACTTCAAGGATACACTATAAGGCCGTGCGGTTTACAGTCGTTTCCGTCCTTTAAGTCCCTTACGTCCCTTATGTCCTTGAGGTCGTTTACCGCTTCGGTTTCACGCCTCTCTGGGTCCGGAGGCGGCAACCCGGCCTTTCATGCCGAAGAGGAAACGGGTCAGGTTGTTTCTTCTGACGCCCAGGTCATAAAGCAGCAGGGTAACCGCAAAGCTGCCCAGGGCAATCACGAAAAATTTAAGCCACAGGTTCACCGGCCACTGCACTACCCCGTATCCAATCCCCACGATAATCGTCTGGTGCAAAATGTAAAAAGGATACGAGGCTTCGTTGGCATAGGCATAAACCCGGTGGGTACGGTTCAGGTATTTTCGGGCATAGCCCAGCAGGGCAATAATCCAGAACCACATATTGAAGGTGCGCACCAGGTAGAACAGGACATCGCCCGGCGAATAGGCGGTAAAACGCACCCGCATCGCCCAGAGCGTCAGGGTGATGGTCATGGTAATCGCGCCCAGCAGCAGTGCCCGCGCCTTGCTGCGGTCCACCGCCTCCTGGAAGCGGTTGTCGGCCGCCATGGCATACCCGTACAGGAACAGCATGAAATAGTAGAAGGGGTTCTTGCCGCCGATATCAGGCAGGACGCCGGCGATGCCCACGGGCACGGCCAGCAATAGCAAGGCCCCGGGCCGTCCGCATTCCCGGGCCAGCCAGTCAATCACGCGCCGGTCCCGCCTGAGATGGAAGAACAGGGGCAGCGCAACCGCGGAAAAGACCAGGAGATAGAGGATAAACCACAAGTGCGCCGGCGTGAACTGGCCGGTATACCCTGTGAGATCGCCGCGTACCCTGAAATAATCCGGCAGGAACCTGCCATAAGACTCGTCATACCCCGGCTGCTGGAACCGGGCGATATACGCCTGGGGCGGCACAATAACCAGCACGCCGAACACAAGGGGAATAAACAGGCGTTTGAACCGTTCCTTGAGATAGGCGCCGCCGCTGCGGAACTCAAGGGCATAACCGCTGGCCGCACCGGCGAGCACAAACAACAGCGGCATGTTCCACACCGCCAAAAAAGCGATGAAATAACTCAGCACGTTGCTGAGGTCGGCATTCTTGACATAGTTGGGTTCCCAGATGTCAAAAATCCGGGCGGTGTGAAACGGGACCAGCGAGGCCACCACCAGGATACGCAGCCAATCAATGTCATAGCGCCTGTTCGTTGCTGGCATATAGGGATTCTCCGTAGCAAAACATCCTTATGCTATGTCCCTGATTTTTTATATCGGACGATCAACGTGGAGCCGGGTTTATCAATGCGCAACTGCAGGCTGTCGCCCAGGTCGATGCCGGACTGGATGGCCTTGGTGCTGTTCCCGTCACCGTCCACGAACTCCACTTCATAGCTTGCGGCGGGGTCTATCCCGTAAGTCCCGAGGATAAGCCCTTTATAGCGGCACTCGGGACGGCGGAACGCCAGCACGATGCCCGCATCCAGGTCGGCCCGGTGGAACTGATAGGCCACGAATTCATCGGGAGCGGTACGGGCGGGGGTCAGCGGGTAGAAATCGCCGTACCAGGCAAAGCGGTTTACTTTGGCCTCCTCGATGAGGGCACGGGCGGTGTCCACGGGGAAGGCCGCATTCCGGTAATCGAACTGGCAGAGCAGCCCGCCCGTGGCCGCGCTGCGGGTCAGGTAGCGTTCCGGCCGCCACGCGCAGGCCGTGTGCAGTGGCACATATCCGCTCAGTGCGGCCGTCTGCGCCTGGTTCCAGTCGGCATTGCTGTCCCAGCAGTTGGTGTCGCTGCGCCACAGGGGCACCGACCGGCTGCACATCTCGATATCAATGCGCCGCCCGCCGCTGGAGCAGTTGTCAATCCACAAGCCGGGATGTCGCGCCCGCAGTTCGTCCCACATTTCATAGAGGCCTTCGACATACCGGATTTCCGTGATGCCCTCGCGGTTGGGCGGGTCATTCCGGCGCCAGTACTCCAGCGGGTCCAGGTTAAAGTCGTTGCGGTATACGGTGATGCCGTATTCGTCTATACGCGAGGACAACAATTCGGTCAGCCAGCGGCGCGCGGCGGGGTCGTCCAGTTTGAACAGGCCGCCCTTCTCGCCGCCGTGCACGAAGTCCGGATGCTCCGTGGCGATTTGAGAACCTTCCGCGACCCGTTCCGGCTCGAACCAAAGCACGAAGCGCATCCCGTGCTTCTTGCAGGCATCGCCAACGGGTTTCAGGCCGTTGGGAAATTCGGCGGGCTTGGCCGACCAGTTCCCGACGCCGTTGGGGAAGTTGCCGGGAAACCAGGCGGCATCGAACCAGTAGGTATCGCAGCCGAGCCGGGCGGCATTTTCCACGGCATCGAGCTGGCCCGCCTCCGTGGCCCAGTCGGGCCCGCGATGATACCGATCGAAAGTCTGCAGGGCGATGGGCAGTTGCACCGGCAACCCGTCGATACGGGGCGCGTATTCGAAGAGGACCAGGCGCCGCCACTGGTTGTGGGCTCGGGTGCGGTCCCCGCTGTAGGGCAGAAGCACAATGCGGGGCGACCGGATCCGCTCGCCGGGTTCCAGGGACAGGGCCGTCTTTTCCATGCCGGCCCGGGCGCGGGTCGGGCCGTTTTCCGCACGGGCAAAGTGTGACGCCCATTGGCCGGTCCAGCCGATGGCCCCGATAAAACCCTGGCCTTCATATTCAAAATCGAACCACGGAAACGCGCTGATAGACGAAGGCCGACCGCCCGTGGGCGCGCGGCGGATTTCCTTGCCGGTCGCAAGTTCTTCCTGCTTCAGCAGGAAACTGGTCATGCCGCAGGCGTCCCCTTCCAGTTCATGCAGCACCGCGGCCTTGCGCGGATGGCCCGTGCGCAGGGACACGTCCAGTGCCTGGATGTCGGAAATCACCGCCGTGGGCGCGCTGCCCCGGTTTTCGAAATACACGACCCAGTCCGCCGCCGGATACTGTTTGAATGCCTTTACCTCGGCAATTACCGCGAGATTGCTGTCGGGGTCCGTCCAGGTGATGCGCAGGACGCGCGCGCCATCCGTTTCTTCCCGGGCTACGTCACGCGTCCAGCCTGCCAGCAGCGCCGCGCCATCCCGGTCCCCGTACCGGAACGAAAACGGCGGCCGGTCTGTTTCCAGCAACAGGGGGGCCTGGTGGTCATCCAGGTATCGGAGGCTGCCGTCCGCCATCACGAAATGGGCATCCGCCCAGTCGCATTGGTCGTGACCGACGCCGTCGTCCGTCATATCGGTACGCAGCAGGAGCGCAGCCGTGCCGGGCGAAAGTTCCACCAGCACCTCGGACGCTTCCTCGCCGCCTCGCTTGATTGACGATTCATAGAGAACGGCGTCCCCGGCATGAACAAAAAAACGCACACTGCCACGAACACCCCCGGTATCTTCATTGTTGTCTATGCCAACGAAGGCCTTGAAGGCTTTGGCGTCCCCCGGGATATGCACCAGGATTTCACTATTGGCGTGGGTGCCGAGGCCGTGAACAAAATCCCGCGCGCCGATTCTGATGGGCGTCTCCATGCAAGATTGCCCGAAGCGCAATACATTATGGTCTTGGCGGAGTACGTCAAGGCGAATGAACGGTACATCCGCTGGTAACTCACCTGAAAAGGACTGCTCCGCCCAGTACGCAACGACCCGCAATTCCTCGTCATTCGCCATAACGACATCGCCCGGCGGGACTGCGGGTACGTGGTACCCGGCGAAAGCGGACAAGGCGGAACAAGACAGAACAAACATAAAGACAACAGTGGGTTGTTTGGACATGGTACTTTACCTCCAGATGCCCTAGTATAGCGCAAGGGATAGCCGACTGGAAATATACGGCCCCGCACAGGCACTCCGCCTCGCTACCGACATTTACCAGTTCCCCTGTGTTCGTGATATTATGGGGTAATTCACAGGCACGAAGCATTTTCTGTATTCCAATAAATAACCGTGCCAATCCAAGGAACAATATCATCCATGCCGGAAGGCTTTTATATACTCAATCTGCTGGGGTACGCCGGCGCCGTACTCTTCTACGGCCGGTTCTATCTCCAATGGATCGTATCGGAACGAAAGGGAAAGAGTGTCGTTCCCGTGGCGTTCTGGTACATGAGCGGCGCCGGATCGGTGCTGTTGCTGCTTTACGGGGTCTTTTACCTGAACTCCCCGGTGGGGGCCATGAGCCACTGCTTCAACAGTATCATTTATGCGCGGAACCTGGTGCATATCTGGCGCGCCGACGGGAAGTTGTCAGACCGCCATTCCCGCCTGTTTCACGGCGCCGTCGCCTGCCTGGTGACGGCGGGCAGCTTCCTGGTACTGCTCACCCTGCTTCGGGAATTCCAGGCCACCCGGGGGCATGCTTTTCAGGACCAGGCGCGCAACTGGATCTGGATTGGGGTCGGCGTGTTGGGACAGGGCCTCTTCGCCCTGCGCTTTCTGGTCCAATGGATAGTGACCGAAATCAAGCGGCAGAGCACCATTCCCCCGGTGTTCTGGTACCTCAGTGTTGCGGCTTCCCTGTTGCTGATCAGTTCCCATGCACAACGTCAGGAGTGGCTCTACGCGGTCGGCATCAGCACCACGCTGTTCGTCTATCTGCGCAATATCTACTGGGTACGGCGGGGTGCCGGCGGGTCCGCGAAGGAGTAAAGACGCAGCATTCTGCAACCGGCGCCGTGCGGCACGAGTCCTATTACAAGTGGAATCCCGGCCTCTTTCATCGGAGCGCCGCACACGGGTTTTCCCTGCCATGTCAGCCTTAAAGGATATACCATCAGACTTCCTGACCTCGTCGGGGTTATTCAATAATTACTCGGAATCCAGTTTGGCACTTTTTTGATGCCATGTTTGCATAGGACCGCAAGAAAGGGACAGACCACGAAATAGCCAATAGCAATAAAGGGAATCTATGCTTCGCTACTGACGGCTATTTCGTCGTCAGTCCCTTTTTGCTCCGTCTTTTTGTTTGTTTACGAGTGCCATACGCATTTCCGACGAGATCAGGAAGTCTGAATTGAGATGGTTCGCTAAAAAACCGAGGTTTAGCCGAACAGGAAAGTGAAAGCGCAAATATGACTTGCACACTCAAAAAAAAGGCACGCGTACAAATTCTGGCTGTCAATTCGTTTTTAGCCGTAGGTAATTGCCTGACCAAAGGAGTGTATATGGCATGGCCTGTGTAACCCTGTATTTTCGGGTGGCGGTGACCGCCCTGTTTTGGGTTGCCACGGCAGCGGCAGGTTTGGAAGCCGGAGACCCGCTGACCGCAAGTTCATTACTGTTGGGCGCCCATCGCTGCGGCCGCCAGGAATGGCCGGAAAACACGTTGGTCGCCGTACGCGAGGCAGCAAAGCGCTGGCCGGACGTGATGCTGGAGGTGGATGCGCAACTTACCTCCGACGGTCATGTCGTGCTTTTGCATGACTTCGCCGTTGACCGCACCACCGACGGCAC
>JAKJCY010000228.1 GCA_022706235.1 Candidatus Hydrogenedentota bacterium
AAACAGCTCGAAATGGGAGGCAATAATCGCATGCAGTTTATCCGGCCCGGAAAGGGTGGTCATCTCCCACAAGCCCAGGAAATCTCCGGCGATAATCAATTCCCTGTCTCCTGCCTGTTCCTCGAGCATGCGCAGAAAATCCATCAGTTCCGTCTCAAATTCACAGGCGTCGAGCGCGCCGTCCCCTCCGATATGGAGGTCGCTTATGAGAAAATATTCCTTGCTCATGGCAAAACAATACCACAGAAATCCTGCGGCGCTCCACATCCCGCCCGGAAGCGCAATAACGGACCTGTTGTACCCGTTTATGCACCGGCTGCTCCTGTCATTTTGTTTCTTACCGCCCCGTTCGCTATAATGCCCCCACTTGGGAGAGGTGACCGAGCGGCACGCTTGGAAAGCGTGTGTACGTGAAAGCGTACCGAGGGTTCGAATCCCTCCCTCTCCGCCAGTTTAACACCGGGCCGGACGCCCGAGAACGGGGCGGCGGCGTCCAGAGACAAGATGTGCATGTCCGGTCGCCCAAGCGGACATGGTGTTCTGAATGGACAATACCTGATGCTCAACGGTTATCCCCGTATATTGATTATACGTTTCAGCGCCATCGGGGATGTGGTGCGCACCCTGCCGGGATTACACGACCTTCGCGCTCATTATCCGCATGCCCAAATCGACTGGGCGGTCGAGGACAAGTCGCAGGATGTCATTTCCGAAAACCCCGCCCTGGACCAAATCCTCGTTTTTAACCGGCCCGAAGGCTTGTGGAATGGAATAAAAGCCTTCTCCCGCTTCTGCCGCCGCCTCCGTGCGAACCGGTACGACATCGTCGTGGATTTTCACGGTATATTCAAGAGCGGCGTAGCCTCCCGGGCCACCGGCGCCCGCGAACGCTACGGCTTCAGTCGGCCGCGCGGCCGCGAACTCAGCCCGCTGCTCGCCAACCGGCGCGTATCCCTGCCGTCAACCCACTTGAACCGCATTGAAGAGAACCTGCGGCTCTGTAGCGCGACAGGCGCGTCAGGGAAAACGCTTGACGTCATCATCGCCCTTCCCGAGGAATTGGAAGAGGACATTGACAGGTACATTCAGCGGGAGTTCCAGGGCGCGAAGCGCATTGTGGCCGTCCATGCCCCCGTCGACCGCGCCGAAAAACAATGGCCCATTCCCTATTACGCGGAGCTCGTCGATTTGCTGTTGTGCGATGGACGCTTTGAAGTGCTCCTCACCTGGGGTCCGGGCCAGCGCGCCTGTGTGGAACAACTATGCGCCCGAAGTCGGCGCAACCCCCACATCGCCCCGGAAACACCAAGCCTGAAACATTACGCCTGCCTGGTCCGTCAATGCGCGTTATTCGTCGGCGGCGACACGGGGCCCATGCACATTGCTTCGGCCATGGACGTTCCCGTGGTGGCCATCTTCGGGGGAACCTCCCCGGAAAAACACGGCCCCTACCGCAACCCTTGCCGGGTACTGTATGCCGGCCCGCCCAATCTCAGCCATAACTTGAAACCGGCGGAAGCCGCCCCTTTCCTCACGGCCATCAAGCCGGAAGAGGTCTATGACGCCGCCATCCGTCTGTTGAAGCAAGGCGAGTAAGCGGGTTTACCCCTTCAACCCGGCCTCATGCGCGGCTTTCAGTTCCGCGAACCGCTCCAGAATGGGAAGTTGCTGGGTGCACACTTCTTCACACTGGCGGCACTGGGTGCAAGACTCCAGCGCTTTTCTCACATCAGGCGTATTCCAATGATACCGCAGGTGCTTCAACGCGTCATCCATACCATTCAGCATGCTTAAATTATAGGTCTCCATGAGACGGACCACGGGCACATGCTCCGGGCAACCGCTGCAGTAGCCGCATTGGGTACAGTACTCCTTGTACTGGCGCCGCATCGTATCGCTTATTTCTTCAATTGCCGCCTCATTGAGCGGCTTGAAGATTTCCACGGCTTCCACCGCGGCATCCACGTCTTCCCGGTTCCTGCATCCGATCAGCGCCGTGGTCACTCCGGACAGGGAAAGGTTGAATCGCAGGGCCGCTTCCACCATGGAAGTGTCGCTATCGCGCAGGACGGAGAGGAACCGGTCCTGGTGGTCGGTAAGAACGCCGCCGCCCAGGGTATTCATGGTCACGACGGCCATGCCGCGTTCCGCCGCAGCCCACACCCCTGCACAGCGCAAATGGTAGTTCTGCACGTTGATTCCAATCAGCATGCTTTCAAAAAGCCCCTCGCCTTCATCAAGCATGTCGGCAACATGCTGGTGTTCCAGATGGGTTGACACGCTGATATGCCGGATAAGCTTCTCTTCCTTCAGCTTCTGAAAGGCTGCGAGCGCGCCCGCCCGCTTCCGTTTGGGCAGGTCTTCCGGCTTCACCAGGCACCACACATGATAAAAATCGATACAGTCCACGTTGAGCCTGCTCAGGGAAGATTCGCATTGCCTGCGGATGTCATCTGGAGAGGACGCCATGGTCTTGGTGGAAATGTAAAAAGGACGGCCCGACTTTTTCATCTCCTGGACGGCCATCCCGACGATGGTCTCGCTCTGATCATCGCAATATTCCGGCGCCGTATCGAAATAGGTCACGCCGCGGCGAAAGGCATGCAACACCACTTCCGCCATGCCCTCTGTGTCCGACGGACACTCAAACCGCATGCCGCCGAAACCCAGGCGGGAAATCTCCAGTCCGGTGTTGCCGAATGTCGTGTAAAGCATAGGCCGCCTGTTTTCCTTTCAAGAAATCGTGAACCTTCCGAACAAAAGAACAGGGCCGACATAAAACAGTCCGCTCCATGAACTAACGCGGACATTGCCCGCAGCCCAAGCATAACAACAACCGAGCAAAAAAATGGGACCGCCTCCGCCGTACGCGAAAACGATAAGCGATATCACTAATCCTGAATCGCGGTGGAGGCCGTCCCGGAATTCGTTGCGGGCGGGGGGGGGTACATGACCGAAAGAAAATGCGGGCCAGTTCCCCCGGGCAGGCCCATACTCCGTCGGCTCACTACCGGTCGGTTCGCCGCCTGTCCACAAAAATAACACTGCCGCTGTTGTTCGGCTGCGCCTTTTGACGGACTTGCGCCAGAATTTCAAATATTTTCTTGCCGCTCTTGTAACTGCGGAACTGGGTATGGGCGACACCAATGGCCAGCGCCATAAGGGGCGCGGGCACTTCCCGCCCTTCGGCGCCGCTGACCAGGATATACCCCTGTTGAACTTCCTGGGTGGTATACAGTTGCTTCACCTCGTTGTCAAATGTATGCGCCAGCGAATTGCAATACCGCTCATAATCTTCCAGCTTCATCATGATGACGAAATGCTGTCGGCCCATGTGGGCCACCGTGGACTCATAACAGGACAGCGCTTTCGTTTGTTCCACGAGTAAATTGCTTACCCATTTTAAAACCCGGTCCTGCCCTTCATGTCCCCGGCTTTTGCAATACGCTTCAAAACCCACGACATCCACGTAAATACACGCAATGGCGGCATCCCGGGCAAGATAATGGTTTAATTCCCGTTTAAACGCATCCGTACCCACCAGATTGGTGACACGGTGCCGTTGATTCAGTGATTTCAACAGGACATTCAACGACGCGATCTTGTCCATAAGCCGTTCCAGTTTAAACGGTTTGACAAGATAATCATCCGCACCCTGCTCCATGCCATGAATAATTTCAGGTTCTTCTCCAAGAGCCGTCAACATCAATACCGCTATTTGGTACAGTTCGGGATCCTTGCGGATTTTGCGGCAAATCTGATAGCCCGTAACTCCCGGCAACATGATATCCAAAAGACAGATGTTGGGCTTGATTTGCTTGGCATATTCGAACGCGCCCTGGCCGGTATTTATCACAAAGGCCTGGTGCCCTTCCTTCGTGAGTTTTACCTTGACAAGTTCTGCCAAGTCCACATCGTCATCAACAATCAATATTCTGCTCATGCATTCATTTCCCTTTTGATTCATCGGTATTTCATCCGGTTATTCCGAACTGGAACAGCAAGAGCGCTCCTTAGTCTGGTCAGCGGTACCGAAAGGGTTCACCAAAAAAAATAACCATATTCCTATGCGCTAACGCAAGTCTGTTACATAATTTTCAACTGATTTCGCTTTTCACGCCAAAGTCGTTCCCAGAAAAGGAAATGAATCCTATCATCCCCTAAGCGCGTGTTAAAGAAAACATAGTGTCCGTTAAGTATACCATAAATGCGAGCTGAAAATAGAAAAGGAATAGCCGCCCCCTCACTCTCTTGTCCTTTCTGGCAGCACCGGGAAGTTCCCGGCCGGGACTGCTACCGAACCCGCGAGGCCCGAACTATATTTTCCAAGCCTTTGACATTCGCAGGGCAATATAAATACAGACACTTCTTATTCCAATATCCAAACACGCGCGGCATGCTTCTTCATTTTAATTTATTTACATATATTGCAGATACATCACGGTTTCCTGCCGGTTCCAACACGCCTCATACCCACAAAGTCCACCTCTCGATGCATTATTCCGCACTATTTGACACAGGCGCCACAAGGAGCCCAGCCCGGACCTGTACCGCCTGCCGCAGAAAAAAGAAAATGTCCGGATGTATTGAGGCCGGTACATCACGGCGCATCGTGGAAAAGGCAATCCGCCGGAATTTCCTGATAGGCCACCCCAGGCCCTGCATACTGCACGGTCAAGGCCGCATTCTGGCCGGCTTGAAAATAGGCCACCCGGAGCGGGTAATACCCCTGCTTGAGGGCCTCAAAGGAGGTTGCCGTTGTTTCCGCGTGCAACCCGTCGTTATCCACCACGAGCGTATCGCCAATATATAAGCGGCTGCCGTCATTGGAACGGGTGCTGAAGGTATAAATACCGTCAGCCGGAATCCGGATATACCCTTCGTAAACAAGGGCATAGGCGGACGCGTTCTTTTCCTGCACAGGCGCTAAATTCATTAACTGTGCGGTGCCTTCTTCCGTCGGCGCCAAAGTAGTGAAATCCGGCAACACGTCAAACTGGCCTTCGTAATATCGATAGGCCATGCCTGGCGCCGCCTTCGCAGGCAATTCGAAGGGTTCCCGGGGCGTCAACTGACGGGGTTCCATATAAGCGAGAATGGTCTGCTTGTAGTTCGCCAGTTCGCCGCCACTTTCCCGGATGCATAGCAGGCCGTGCCGTTCCGCCGTCTCAAAAAAACGCTCCGCCCTTTGCTTGAAATCCACGGACGGCATGACCGTGAACCGGCTGTGATCATAGTCAAAGGCGGCGCTGCCGAGTGCGCGGATGCGTTCCATAATGGTAAAATCCGTGGACAGGCGCGCAATACGCACACGCTCAAGCACCTCGGGACGATGAGCGACCGCCGCTTCCGCCATATCCATCAATGCGTCCGCCCGTTTCATAAGGTCGTCCGTTAAAAAAGGCACATCCGGGCCAATCCAAATACCCATGCGGGTTTCGGGATCTTTTACGGCCTCGTGAAACAGGTCCAGATACAGGCGCAAGGGCGTGGCCGCTTCAGCGTAAACGCCTGTCAGAAACTCGTTGATGGCGAGTTCGGTGTCATAATTGGGATTCCACAACAGTTTCGCGCCGAGATAACCGCTTAACGGGCTGAAACAACCGTGAGGCGTGTTGTAAACGTCTTGCTCGAAGATACCCCGCACGTTGTTGGCAATCATGTACCGGATGTTGGGGCCGCGCACATTCAAGTTGGGAAAAGGTGTCAGGTAGCTGCTGAAAGAGGTGTTATAGTTCCAGACCCAAAGGCGGTTGGCCACTTTGGCCCAGGCTTCCAGATCGTCGCAAAACGAGCGGTTTTCCGGGGTGGTGCGCTCTTCAAAGGGATGGGAAAAATCGCATTCGATACTGCAAAGGCGAATAATCACATTGGGTTCCGGGCGCATGGAAGCGGGCGGTTTGCGCGTGTACTGGTAAGCCAGCGTATCAATGAGTTTATCCGGGAATTCCGGAGCCACCGATCGCGCCACATGATTGACCAGGTGGAGTACCGGCGCGATCTGGCTGCCTTCGGCCTCGGCCAGGCGGGTGCACGCCTCGCATTGGCAATAGTTGTACCAGTCATTCTGGGACACCGAAAACACCGTGGCCTCGGGATGTTCCGCCATACGCCGGCGCACCTCTTGGGCAACCAGGTCCATGACTTCCGGATTGGTGCAACAGAGTTGGGACCGTTCTTTCAACCGTTTCCCATCCACCAGCGCGTAATATTCCGGATGCGCGTCATAATAGGTGTCCGGGGGAAGCAGCCCTTCGAAGGTGTGCACGAAACCGTAATACATAATCTTGCCGCCGTGGCGTTCCTCCAAGCCTGCCGCATAACCGTTCATGCGGTTGCGCGCGGCCCAGTCACCGTCAAAACATTCCTGCACAAATGGTTCCCGATACTCCAGATCCGGAATGCGCACCT
>JAKJCY010000229.1 GCA_022706235.1 Candidatus Hydrogenedentota bacterium
AAGGCAACTGCCAGAACGCGCATGGCCTGCCTGGAATAGCCTTCGTTGACCTGGCGCAATTTATCTTTGGCCGCTTCGGTAATCGGGACCTCTTTGCCGTTTTCGTAAAGCGTTTTGGTGATGGAAAGAATGCTATCCAACGCTCCCTTCATCGTCAATACCTGCCGGTCGCCGAACTGCCTGACCGAACTCATTCGTTTGCGCTCGGAATCAAAACTGAATTCATGCAGCTCAGGGTTCTCCTCATCTTCATTCGGAGAATGGGTGCCCAGTTTCGTGGAGAGGGTTATCAGGGCGGCCTCCGTCGGGTCGCCGATGGGATACCAGTCATGATGGTCCTCATCCGGCGGATGTATCTCCGCGTTGGAGGCCATGGTGGCGGCATCAAGCATGATCTCAAGATCGTTTATCTGTTCCTCGGTGCATTCCTGTTCTTGTGCATTGAGGATGCTCCCTTCGGGGGCATACCCGATACCGGTGACGCTGTACTCATTACCGTCGAACCATAGTTTCCTGACGGTCATCTCATTTTTGGTAAGGGTCCCGGTTTTGTCGGTTGAGATGACATTGGTGGAACCCAGCGTTTCTACCGCGGACAGTTTTTTAACCACAGCCTTCTTGCCTGCAAGACGATTTACCCCCTGGTAAAGCGCAACCGTTATTTGCATCGGCAAGGCCTGCGGAACCACCGATACGGCGACCCCGATCGCGTAAATAAGCGCGTAATTCAGGGAAAAATCAAGATAAATGCTTGCCAGAAAAATGAAGGCCGATATGATTACGGCCCCAATGGCCAATCGATGGGCTACAACGGTGAGTTCCTGCTGTAAGGGAGAAAGCGACCGGTCCTCTTCCTGGGTCAAGTCCGCAATTTTGCCCATCTCCGTATTCATGCCGGTGGCGACAACAACGCCCTTGCCGCTTCCCGAGGCCACGGTAGTGCCGAGAAAGACCATATTGTCCCAATCGCCCACGGTGGTATCATGTTCGATTGCATTGCTGTTTTTGTCCTGCGGCAGGGACTCACCAGTCAAAGACACATCGTTTGTTTTTAGATTTACCGATTCAATAATGCGGGCGTCAGCGGGTATCTTGTCGCCTTCTTCCAGAATAATAATATCGCCGGGAACCAGCTCTGTCTGGGCAAGTACGGTTAACTCACCGTCGCGAAAGACCTTGGAAGGGGAATCAATGAGGGATTTTAAGGACTGAACGATTTTTTCCGCTTTGTATTCCTGTATAAACCCTATAGTTGCATTTAAAATGACGATGACGAGCATTATGCTCGCATCGGTGTAGTTTCCCATAGATATCGAGATGCCTGCCGCTATGAGCAGCATCAACATGAATACATCTTTCAACTGCAACAGAAAACGCATGACCGGCGAAAGTTTCTTGCCTTCTTTGAGTTCATTTGGGCCATATTGCGCTAGTCTGGCCTGCGCTTCTTCCGCGGTAAGGCCCTTGAGAGCGGTGTTGAGTTTGTCGACAGTTTCTTCCGCAGTTAATTGATACCACGCATGCTCAGTCATGGTGTTCCTTATCTTTTAGGTGGCGTTGATAGGTGTCTCTGCCCGTAGTAGGGCATTCCCCCAAAACAGTATTTATCTCAGGAACTATACCATGAAATAGGGACAGCACGCATATGAACTTTCACGTTACTGGGGTTGAATGCGCGGGTAATCTTGTGTATAAATAAAACATCCTTGTATATCGATTTCAATCAGAGGACGTTATACGAATGATTATAGTATCTGGAATGTACTACAAGTTCTCGCTCGTTCCCAAATTCCATTCTTGTCATTACCCACATTTTTTGGCAATGAATAGTAGCGGCTAAAAACGATTGTTTGAATTCAATATCCCAACGGGATTTAGGAACAAAGCCCAGGGTCGCGGTACCCCGCTACCCTGGGTTGGAAGGGCCCCCAATTCCCGTTTACCCCAACGGGGTTGCGTCACATTGGTGCAAATGCCGTATGGGAAAACAGATGTAACTCCGTTGGAGTAGAAAAGAGAGAAGGAAAAACATCGCTTACCCAGGGTAGCGGGGTACCGCAACCGCTGGGCTATGATATGGAATCCCGTTGGGGTTCTGAATACATACATCGGCATCTCGATAACCCATCCTCAACGGAAAGATGTGGGTAATGACAAGAATTTATTTGGGAACGTAATTTCTCTTGAAATTCTAAGTTTGTTTTGCGTAGGTCCATCCAGTGTATTCTGGCCTTCGATTATAATCGCGGAGAAGAACTTCGCACGCAAGACGTTCCCAAATGGAATTTTGGAACGAGAGGAGAAACGTGGTCATGATTTTGGAGTATGAGCGGAATACGATTGCTTATCAGCCGACTATTATTCATCGTCATTGCGAGGCACGAAGCAATCTGGTTTACACCAAGTCCGTTTAGCGATGAGATTGCTTCGTTCCTCGCAATGACGAGGTAAAGATTTTTTTATATCTCAATTTTAATATGTTACAGGATGCGTTTCTTAGGAGCCGCGCACCCCGACGTACCGGGGGTATTGGTATACAGACGTTTCGATTACGAGCACGATTACGAGTACGATAACGATTTCGCCGATTCGTGCTCGTGCTCGTAATCGTAGTTCGTAATTGAGGAAAGTGCCCCAAAATTAAATTTCATTAAGTTGTATTATATCAACAGGTTGTGATTATGTTTCTCAGTAGGCACGAAGCAATCTGGTTTATTTCAAATCCGTTTTACGATGAGATTGCTTCACTGCGTTCGCAATGACGATGTTTAACGATAGTACAGTGAAAGGCAAATTACATTAATACGGACCTTTTTAATGCGGTTCGTTTTTCTTTCTGTCCAGGATGAAGTATATTAGTGCGCAGCAAGCGTTGTTTCTTCCGGACGAAGTCCTGAGCGCAGCATAGAAGCGTATTCGCTACCTTGAATGCTGATAAAAATGAGCGGTCGCGCCGAATATCGCAATACTGCGAGGAGGTGTATGATATCTACAATGAGCGCTAAAGAGAAAGATGCTGTAAGAAGAGTGGCCTTAATGGGCACCTATGTGCCGCGGCAATGCGGCATTGCCACGTTCACCAAAGACCTGCGGGATTCACTGGATGGGGCTGGACGGGAACTGAGTACCCTGGTCGTGGCGATGGATGATATCCCCGAGGGGTATGCTTATCCGCCCGAGGTCCGTTTCCAGGTGCGGGCCGCCCAGAAGCGCGAATACACAACGGCTGCGAATTTACTGAACATCAATAAGGTTGATGTATTGTCTTTACAACATGAATTTGGAATCTACGGCGGTCCGGACGGAAGCCATATTCTACAGTTGATGTCCGCGGTCCGCATGCCGGTGATCACCACACTCCATACGGTGCTACAGGAGCCGACGCCCGGACAGGCCACGGTGATGCAGCATATTATCGAGGGAAGTGAACGGCTTGTGGTAATGAGCGAACGGGCCGTGCGCATGCTGACAGATATTTACAACGCACCACCGGAAAAGGTCGCCTTTATCCCGCATGGCATACCTGATGTGCCGTTTATTGACCCTATATTTTATAAGGACCAATTCGGCCTGGAAGGGCGCACGGTTTTGCTGACCTTTGGTCTGTTATCGCCGGGGAAGGGGATTGAAGTGGTCATTCGTGCCCTCCCGCAGATGGTTAAGAAATACCCCGATATAATCTATGTTATTCTTGGCGCCACCCATCCCCACGTCTATCGGCAGCAGGGCAACGCGTACCGGGATTCGCTTGAATTGCTGGCCGAAAAACTGGGTGTTAAGAAACATGTGCTGTTTCATAACCGGTATGTATCCCTGGAAGAACTGTGTGGTTACATCGGCGCTGCGGACATCTACATAGCCCCCTACCCGAACCGGGCGCAGATTACTTCCGGAACGCTCGCCTATGCCCTGGGCGCGGGGAAGGCTTTGCTTTCGACGCCTTTCTGGCATGCGGAGGAATTGCTCGGTGAGGGGCGAGGTAAGCTGTTTGACTTTAACAAGCATGAAGAGCTGGCGGCGGAGGTCCTTGATATTCTTGCAAAGCCGGTTGAATGCAGCGCGATGCGCAAAAAGGCCTATGCGCTCGGTCGTGAGATGGTCTGGAACACCGTTGGAGATCGATATCTGGCCTTGTTTGCCGAGGTATTGGCGCAGTGGAACAAATATCCGCGCGTGTTGTCCCGGGTATCGGAGAAGGTGGTCGATGCCGGGTATATCCCCGAGATTAAAATGACCCACCTGAAGACCTTGACCGACAACACCGGTATTTTGCAGCATGCCCTTTTTGCCGTGCCCAATCGGCATCACGGGTATTGCACCGATGATAATGCGCGCGCGCTCATTGCCGCGCTGATGTATTACGATTTATACAGGGACGAAACGGCGCTTCCATTGATAAGTACCTACCTGTCGTTTGTGCATTATGCCTATGATCAGGGCGCGGGGCGTTTCCGCAACATGATGGGCTATGACCGGCACTGGCTTGAAGAGACAGGCAGCGAGGATGCCCACGGCAGGGCCTTGTGGGCCCTCGGCATCGCGTCCGCGCTGGCCCCCAACGAAAGTGTCGTATCCTTTGCGGTACGCCTGTTCAGCCGGGCGCTCGGCGCCACGGAGTCCTTCACTTCCCCGCGGGCATGGGCGTTTGCCCTTATCGGCATGGGCGCCTATCTGGTTCGATACGACGGGGATACACAGGTGCGGCGGTTTCGCGCCCTACTTGCTGAGCGGTTGTATGAACTCTTTAAGGCCAACGCGGCGCCGGAATGGCCCTGGTGTGAGGATATTATTTCTTATGGCAATGCCCTAATGCCCCATGCCCTGATTTTAAGTGGCCAGTGGATTCCCGATGGGGACATGGTGCAACAGGGATTAACCAGCCTGGAATGGCTGTATAACCAGCAAGTAAATGATGAGGGTACTATCAGCCTCATCGGCAACCGGGGGTGGATGGAGCGTAACGGCGAACGCGCGCGGTTCGCCCAGCAACCGGTGGATGCCATGGCGCTGGTGGGCGCCTGTGCGGAGGCCTTTCGATGTACCCAGGAGCCCGTATGGCGTGAACGCGCGCAACGCTGTTTCCAATGGTTCCTGGGCGGGAACGATATGCAATCCGTGATTTATGATTATCAGACGGGCGGGTGCCGTGACGGACTGGAGCCGGATGGGCCCAATCTCAATCAGGGCGCCGAATCAACCCTGGCCTGGCTGATAGCGGCCATGACTATGCAGGACCTGGCCCGTTCCGCGGTGGTGGTGGAAGTATCCAAAAAACGGTTGGCCGAAAAAGCCCAGACGCCCGTGTCCAATTGACCTTAGTGAACACCCAGGTGTATGCGGGGCTTGCCCTGATAACGAATAAGCTTTTTCAGTTGCCCTGCCAACTGATAAACTTTGTTGGACTAAACGCAAGTAAGAAGACTGAGCAAAAAGGGGACTGACTGCCAAATAGCACATGATTGCTGCATAGAGGCTGCCAGTTCTTGCTGCTATTTGGTTGTCTGTCCCCTTTTTGCGGACACAGGAAAGAATATCCACGGCGAAGCCGTTTAGTCCAACGAGAAAGGAACATCATGAGCGAAACCATGCTTCAAGCGAAGCGGTTGGCGCTGCGTTTGCATAAGGATGAACGTCGTGTTATCGCCCGTTTGTTTGGTACCTACGGCGAAACAAGACTCCCGGAATTGGTGGATCGGTTGTCTAAAGTTTCGGAAGAGGAATTAACAGAACAGCTGCAGCAGGTCTTCGCCTATTTTCAAAGACGCCATAAAGACCTGCCCCGTATTTTTCTGGATAATTTTGAACAAGCGGCGCAGCGGTCCGGGTGGTCCGGGGACCTGGACGAACCGCGGCGATTGCTTCTGGGCGCTTACTTCACCATGGAATATTCCATTGAAGCGGCGGCCCTGTTTAATCCGTCCATTGTCGTCCATCCCGACCAAAATAACAGCGGTGAGGGCGGGTTGCGGTTTATCATGAGCCTGCGGGCCACCGGGGAAGGGCATATCTCGTCCACCGTGTTTCGAACCGGCGTGCTGTTTGATGATGACCAGGTGGAATTAGATCCCCCGGCTAAATATTTTTCCTCCGCGAAACGCGCCCCTGACCAGCAATACCTCAAGTACTTGTTCTTGCGCAAGCTGGGCGAAATGTCGGTGAACATGTCTCTTGCCGGTAAAATACTGGACCCCTTGCCGGAACAGTTCAGTCTTTGCGAGCTCAGCCAGGCGATAGCGTCGTTTTGTGAAACCCCCTATAAGCCGGCCAACTATGGTGATACCATAAGTGCCCTCATGTGGCTGGCCAATTCGAACTATCAGATTCAGATGGCGCCGGACGCCGATATCAGCGATATCGTCTTGTTCCCCAACAGTGAAAATGAAT
>JAKJCY010000022.1 GCA_022706235.1 Candidatus Hydrogenedentota bacterium
TTGACGCCTCAACAGAGGGTGTAAAACGGCATAACTCCATCAAATAGAATAAGTTGTGCCTTAAGTTAGTGCCATTCTAGTCTGTCCCTGAATTACCGTCCCTGAATTACCCTAAAGGCAAACCATAGTTGTTGGGTGATGCCTCATCCCACGCCGCGAACGTTCGACTCGTGGAAAGTGACTGAACCGACTGGAACAGGGGGACGTCTTCCGTCAGAATGGATGGGCGCAATCAATCAGAATACGCACGCCGCAAAATGATGCGTTTATTTCTTCCAAAAAACGATTTTTTATTGCTAAAATATCAATAATTTAATTATACTTGTCATTGCGAACAAAGTGAAGCAATCCCGTTTGCAGCAGGCGTGTTTTTACGCCGAGTTCGCTTCGCTGCGCTCGCGATGACGGGGTAACGAGATTACCTTTTTCCCTCGTTCCCAAATTCCATTTGGGAATGCTGTTGTCGGCGAAGTTCCACTTCGCAACTTTAGGTGCGTGCCGGAATACACCAGACGTACCAGCGCGAAAAAGGAAATCGAATTTCAAGAGAGATTGCGTTCCCAAATGAAATTTGGGAACGAGTCTGCACGCCCGCAGGCCGCCCATACTACGAGAAAACGATGGATCATATATCCTGTAAAATGAATAAGATAAAGACGTTTTCTTGGGAAAACAATGGAATTTGGGAACGAGTTGCCATGAGCCTATGGCTCACCCGGAAACCACGAAAATATCATAGGAATTTTCGAAGTAGACACTTTTTGTTTTTGATAATGGTATTTCGTAACGAAGGTCCTGATTCAGCACGCAGGAACCTCAAGGAGCGCATAAAGTAATGTCTGCAGGCGACCATATTATAGTGAAACGGATGGGGGGCGCGTATCAGCATCATGGGATTGACATGGGCGACGGCACGGTTATCCATTTTTCCGGAGAACCACTGCATCAGGTGGAAGCCAAGGTGTGCCGGGTACCCATGGAAGCATTTCTCCAGGGCGGCCAGAAGGGGATTTTGCGTTATTCGGAAGGCGTCGACGTGCTGCCCGTTGAAGAAACACTTCACCTGGCAGAGGAACACTTAGATAAAACCGGTTACAGTCTATTCCGAAATAATTGTGAACATTTCGCCACCTATTGCAAGACGGGCAAAAAGTCCAGCCTGCAAGTGAAACGATATGTCCGTGTTGGCGTTACCATTGCCGCAGTGGGACTTGTGGCGGCTGAAACCTATATCAAGAATAAACGCAAAAAGGACCTGAAACGCACCTAAGTTTAGTTGCTCCCGCACGAGCCTTGACCGAAGGAATGTACCGTGATGGTAAACTCAATATCCTCTCACAAATTCACGCTTGCCCTGGTACAGATGTCCATGGACGAAGACGTGGAAACCAACATCAACCACGCCATTGGATGGTGTGAAAAGGCCGTACGTCAAAGCGCCCAGGTCATCTGTCTCCCTGAACTGTTTGCCTCCCGATACTTTTGTCAACGGGAAGACACCGGCCGGTTCCAGTATGCGGAAAGCGCTGACGGGCCCTTGATGAAACGGTTTGCCCGATTTTCAGAGGAAAATGCGGTCGTGATGATTGTGCCGTTTTTCGAACGGCGCGGTCCGGGGGTCTATCACAACAGCGTCATGGTCATCAATGCGGACGGAAACCCGCTGGGCTTGTATCGGAAGATGCATATTCCGGATGATCCCGCCTACTATGAAAAATATTATTTCGCTCCGGGCGATCTGGGATTCAAAGCCTTCGACACACACTACGGCAGGATTGCACCGCTGATTTGCTGGGACCAATGGTACCCTGAAGCGGCCCGGGTCGCGGCACTACGCGGTGCCGGGACACTTCTGTACCCCACAGCCATAGGATGGCATCCTCATGAAAAAGACGCCTTCGGTGAGGTACAGTTGGACGCCTGGCGAACAGTACAGCGGGGCCATGCCATCGCCAACGGCGTTTATCTTGGCGCCGCCAACCGGGTTGGTTTTGAACCGGAAGAGCACCAGGCCGGCATACAGTTCTGGGGTTCCTCCTTCATCTGCGGCCCCCAGGGAGAACTTCTAGCGGAGTCCTCTTCTGACGGGGAAGAACTGCTTCTGGCGGAAATCGACCCGGAACATCTTGAAACCATACGGCAGAACTGGCCTTTCCTGAGAGACCGCCGGATAGAAGCGTACGAAGGGATACAACACCGCTTTTTGGATAGGTGAGATACAAACATCGATATGCCAAAACCAAAACTTTCAACAACAACTCAAGGGGCACGGCTTCCCGCCGAATGGGAACCTCACCGGGCGACGCATCTTGCCTTTCCCTTCAACAAACAGGACTGGCCGGGCAAGTTTATCCCGGTTCTCTGGGCGTTTGTTGAGATTATCCGACATCTGGCGCCCCACGAAAAAATACATTTGGCTGTTGAAGGCGATGCTGCCCGCCGTCGGGCGGAGCGCATGTGTAAAGATGCGGGTATCGATACCGGGGTACTGGAATTTCATGTCGCGCCCCTGGACCGCGGCTGGATGCGAGACATCTCCCCCTTTTTCATCAAGGGTCCGCGCGGCAGATTGTCCGCCGTTAAATTCCGGTTTAACGGCTGGGCAAAATATGATAATCACACCCGGGATGAACGGTGGCCCGGTGAAATTGCCGGGGCCTTGAAGCTCCCCCTGCATCCTGCCATTCATAAGGGCCGCCCGGTCGTCCTGGAGGGGGGGGGCGTGGACACGAACGGTTGCGGTGACTTGCTCACAACGGAAGAATGCCTTTTAGAGAATACCTGCCAAGTCCGAAATCCGGGGTTTTCCAGGCAAGACTATGAGGCGGTGTTCAGGAAGTATCTGGGCATCCGAAACGTGCTCTGGCTGGGCGCGGGCATCACGGGAGATGACACGCACGGCCACATCGATGATATTTGCCGTTTCGTAACTCCCACAACCGTCGTTCTATGCCGTGAAACCAATCCAAAAGATATTAACTACCCTGTGCTGGAAGAAAACCGGGAACGCCTTGAAGACATACGCCTTCACGGCGGACAACCGCTCACGGTCATTGACCTGCCCATGCCTTCTCCCCTCTTCTTCCGCGGTTTCCGTTTGCCGGCCAGTTATGCCAATTTTTATATCGCCAATAATACCGTCCTTGTTCCGACATTTAACGATGCAAAGGACTACCAGGCCCTCGGAATACTGACGGAATTGTTTCCCGACCGGCACGTGGCGGGAATCCACGCCGTAGACCTGGTATGGGGGTTTGGCACGCTGCACTGCCTGTCGCACGAGGAGCCTTTGACACCCTGACGGGGAAGGACGTACCGACTGTTTTATTTATAGTGATCTTGAGTGCGGGCAGCGCCCGCGCTGAAACGCCCGTATGAGAAAGAAGTTTTTCCTATGAAGACCATCAACCTGATTTTCGGCTGTCATGCCCACCAACCGGTCGGCAACTTTGACTTTGTTTTTGAACGGGCCTACCGGGAATGTTACCGCCCTTTTCTCGATGTATTGGAGCACTTTCCGGGCGTCCAGGTTACCATGCATTTTACTGGTCCGCTCCTGGACTGGTTTGAACACGCCGCCCCGGATTTTCTGGACCGTCTCGCGGCATTGGTAAGCAGTGGACAGATAGAAATGATGGGCGGCGGCTATTATGAACCGCTTCTATGCGCCATCCCGGAACGGGACGCCCTGCGACAGATTGAACGGATGCACCTCTATTGCGAGAAACGATTCGGCGCAAAGGTACGGGGCATGTGGCTGACGGAACGTGTCTGGGAACCGCAGATGGCGCATATTCTGGCCAAATCCGGCATCGAATATACCCCGCTGGATGACGCGCATTTTCTCTGCTCCGGCCTGGAGCCAGAACAGATGTTCGGCTATTACATGACCGAAGACGAGGGCTTTACCGTGAAAGTCTTTCCCATACTGGAGCGGTTACGCTATTTGGTTCCATTCCACCAGGTAGAGGAAACCATAACCTGGCTGAATGACCAAGCCACGGAGTCGGGAACACGATGTGCGGTGCTTCACGACGATTACGAAAAATTCGGGGTGTGGCCGGGAACAAACAAGAGCGTCTATAAAGAAGGATGGCTGGAGCATTTTTTTCAGGCGTTGACCGAAAACAAGGACTGGCTGCACAGCGTTACCTATTCGCAATACCTGGACGCCAATACCGCCCTTGGCCGCACCTACATCCCTTGCGCGTCTTATGATGAAATGATGACCTGGGCCCTGCCGACGGCCATGCAACGGGAACTCGTGCGGGCCCGGGAAAAACTCCGCCAATCGCCCGATTTGCACCAGAGGTGTGCCCGATTCATGCGAGGAGGATTCTGGCGGAGTTTTCTATCTAAATATGAGGAATCCAACAACATCCAGAAGCGGATGCTGCGCACCAGCACACGCCTGGACCGGCTGCGCCGTGAAATGCCTGCGTCTGAAATGCTTGACGAGGCCGAAAAGATGCTGCACCAAGGCCAATGTAACTGCGCCTATTGGCATGGTGTTTTCGGCGGCCTCTATCTGAATCACCTGCGCACCGCACTGTATGAAAAGATTATTGCATCAGACGCACTTATGGACGCAGTAGAAGTCCGTGACACGGCGCAAAGCCGTTTTGTAGCGGTGGACTTTGATGCGGACGGAAACTTGGAGGGCATACTTGAAAATGACCATATCGCGCTATTCTTCAAGCCCTCTGATGGGGGCACCCTGTTTGAATTTGACTACAAGCCACAACCCTTTAATTTTGGGAATGTACTTACACGTCGGGAAGAAGTATACCACGACCAGCTTCGCCACGGCGGCGTTCTGGTGGGAGAGGAATCCGGGGGCGACCTGAGCATACACGATCTTGTTAAAGCCAAAGAAAAAGACTTGGATAAACTGCTTGTTTACGATCCCTGGCGCCGCGTTTCCCTGCGTGACCGTTTTATCGCGAACACCGCCTCTGCGGACTCTTTATGGAGCGGTCTGGAACCGGAACTGGGCTCTTTCGCCAGGCATCCATACACCATGTCCGGAAAAGACGGCCAGATTTCCCTGGAAGCATACGGTACTATTGCCGGCACGGCAGGAGGACTACTGCATCTCCAGAAAAACGTGAAGTTGCCGCGTGGAGAATCCTGTTTTGATGTAACCTATACTATCCATTTTGACTGCGCGCTCCCATCTGATATACTTTTCGGGGTAGAACTGGCCGTTAATTTCCTTACGGGGAATGCGCCCGACCGTTACCTTTGGTCTGAGCACATCAAGGTGGATGATGGAAGATTGGGCGTACGTGGAGAACTGCCGGCGACAAAGCACCTTGCGGCAAGGGACGACTGGCAACGTCTCGAACTTGCGTTTTCTTTTTTGCCTCCGGCCCGAGTGTTCCGGTTCCCCTTGGATACGGTCAGCCAATCTGAAGATGGACAGGAACGCGTGCATCAGGGATGCATCTTGCTGCCCTGCTGGAACCTTCCTGGAGACGGAAAAGAATTCACTATCGATTTTCGCGTAATGGCATCCAGATTGATTGATTAACTATTTCTCACATTGAATCAAGGTATGATTAGAACTGTAATTTTTTTTCGTGATTATCCCAACCCCTAAGACACGATCATTATTGGACAGGTAAGGGTGCATGTATTATGTATGATGTCAGTGGAGACGTAGTAGTCAATAACGCTTTGGGCATTCATGCACGCCCAGCGGCAGCACTTGCACGGCGCGCCTCTGAGTTTGAAAGTGATATATATATACGCTATGACGACAACCTTGTGAATGCCAAGAGCATTATGGGGTTGCTTACGCTTGGCGCCGCGCACGGGACCAGACTGGTGATTCATTGTAAAGGTCCGGACGCATCGGGAGCCCTTGCGGCAATCAAGCAAATATTTGAATCCGGTTTTGGCGAACCCTAAACGTAACCGTGACAGGAGCATCTCTTGGAAAGACACCTGAAAGGCACTGGTATCTCCCAAAAAAGCGTTTCGGGAGAAGTATTTGTATTTTCACACTACCATCGTAATGGCAGCATTTCCCGCTATTCCATTTCCGATGTGGAAAACGAGTTGCGACGTCTGAATGAAGCCATCGAAGCCACACGCAAGGACTTGACCTCCATCTACAATCAGATGCATGTAGACGGATACAAGGCTCATGCGGATATCGTTCGCACCCATCTGATGATACTGGATGATGAATCTTTTTACAACGAAGTGGTTATTTCCCTCGAACAAAAACGTTACAACATAGAGCACGTTCTTGATATCCGCGCCAAACAGTATATACAAATGCTGGAGCCGATTGATGATCCCAGATTCAGGGAGCGAACCGAGGACCTTCTCATAGTCATTGACCACATTTTGCGCCACTTGAAACCTGCATCAGGCGACGTAACTCCTGCCGCCTCCGCTAAGATAATCGTGGCCCGCAACCTTTCACCCTCGGACCTGGCCTTCCCGGCCCTGGAAAACGCCGCCGGCCTGATAACGGAAGCGGGGGGAATGGCCTGTTGCCCGTCCGTTATGGCACATGCCCTTGAAATACCCGCCGTAATAGACGTGGCGGATATCGTGGAGCAGGTGACCGACGGTGCCAACGCCGTACTTGACTGTGTCAAGGGCCTCGTCATTCTGGATCCTGAACCACAAACCATTTTGCGATACCATGAGGAGGCGAGGGACGAAGTTGAAATCAAGGATCCCTTGGGACTGCATGTTCGGCCATCCTCGCAACTGGCCGAGTGCGCGTCAAAATTCAAATGCGAGATTTCCATAAATAACAACGGGCACCAGGTAAACGGAAAAAGCCTCTTAGGAATACTAAGTTTAAATGCACCCTTTGAAAGCCGCCTTGAAGTAATCTGCAAGGGGTCTGACGCGTCGGCAGCGTTGAAAGCAATCAAGGAAGTTCCCCTGTAAACCGCACGTGTATCTTCCTGTGATGAAAAGGCCGCTGCCAGACAGCAGGGCCTTGATACCGGATAATTCAAACGCTTGTGTGCATCATACTATTATCTTAAACAACCGGAGATGGTTTATTGGAAACATACCTACAAGGGATCGGCGTATCGCCGGGAATTGCACTGGCGGCGGCACTAAGGTTTTCCCATGACGCGTATGATGTGCCGCAGTATACCATTACGGATCTGGCCGCGGAACAAAGACGCCTCAATGAGGCGATCGAGGCGACACGCAGCGACTTAAACTCCATTTACAACCATACCGTCGAAGGCCTGGGTAAAACGCATGCGGAAATATTCCGCGCCCACATAATGATTCTGGATGATGTTGCGCTTCGTGAAGATATCGCACATCAACTTGAGATAGAGCAACATAATGTCGAATTTATCCTCCATAATCTCGCCAAACGCTATGTTCAGGCCATGAGCCAAATAGATGATCCGCGTTTCCGTGAGAGGACGGCGGATATGTTGGATGTCGTTGATCGTCTTCTGCGCCATCTTCTCGCAGCCGAGCGCCCCAACTTGCGCCACTTGGAACGCACCAGCGTTATCATTGCTCGAGACCTGACCCCGTCGGACACGGCCTCGATGGATATTACCAAAGCCATCGGGCTCGCGGTGGAGGCGGGCAGCGTTACCAGCCATTCAGCCATTCTGGCGCGTGCCTTGGAAATCCCGGCGGTAGTCGGCATTCCGAATGTGTTTGAAACCGTTCCCGCCGGCGCGACCGTCATCGTTGACGGCACCGCAGGACAGATCATTATTAATCCAGAGGCGGCGACTATAGCCCGCTATGAGAAGGCGCGGCAGACGCTGGCATTGCGACAAAGAAAACTGCTTCAAACCAGCGCCAAAGGACCTGCATTAACCTCCGATGGCGTGGAAGTGGAACTCTGTGCCAATATTGAGCTGCCTTTTGAAATTGAACACAGCCTGCGGGTAAACGCCCACGGAATAGGCCTGTATCGAACCGAGTATCTGTTCATCAACCGGGATACCCTTCCCAATGAAGAAGAGCAATATGAGGCTTATGCCCATGTGGTACGCTCTCTTGCCCCCCTGCCCGTCACTCTGCGCACCATTGATATCGGCGGTGACAAATTTATCGCTCACCTTCAGATGCTGAAAGAAGACAATCCACAACTGGGCTGGCGCGCGGTCCGCTTCTGCCTGGCCCGGCCCGATATTTTCAAGACCCAGCTTCGGGCCATGTTGCGAGCCAGCATCCACGGTAATTTGCGAATCATGTTTCCCATGATTAGCGGTATTGAAGAGCTCCGTCAGGTAAAAACCATCGTAAATGAGGTGCGCCACGAGTTGGACCAGAAAAACATCGAGTACAATCCAACCATTCAAATCGGGTCAATGATTGAAGTGCCGTCCGCGGTAGCCCTTGCCGACCTCCTGGCTGAGGAATGCGACTTCTTCAGCCTCGGCACGAATGATCTGATCCAATACTTACTGGCGGTTGACCGGGTAAATGAAAAGATTGCCCATTTATATCAACCCACCCATCCTGCGGTTTTGCGTATGATTCATACCGCAGCAGAAGCGGCACGGGCAGCGGGCATCTCCTGCAGCATTTGCGGGGAAATGGCCGGTGATCCGTTATATACGGAATTGCTGCTGGGTTTGGGTATCTCTTCCTTGAGCATGGCTCCCGTCTCCATTCCGCTGGTACGCTCCGGCATCAGCCGGATTTCCTTCAAAGACGCCCAGGCCTTTGCCGTGCAAGTGCTGCAAATGCACACGGCAACCGAGATAAAAGAACTTATCACGCAGCGGTATCAATTACGGGAAGAGGCGGGCGAAAACGGATCTGACGCTTGCGTTAACCCGATTCTTGAATAGCAACTCCCGGATATATATGCGCGATGGTCAAACGTATTTCCATATTGGGTTCCACCGGCAGTATTGGTAGAAATACTCTTGATGTAATCAGGAGAAACCCGCAAGCGTTTAAAGTCGAAGCCCTCGCGGCTCGCGGCAACGCCGGGTTGCTTCGTGAACAAATCCTTGAATTTCGTCCAGCTCTGGCCGCGCTTCATCACGTGGAAGCCGCAGAAGCGCTGCGGGATTCCAATCCAGGCTGCGCTATTTTTTCCGGCATCGAAGGTCTTAAAGAGGTGGCTGCCCACCCTGCGGATTTGGTGGTAAACGCCCTGGTCGGCGCGGTTGGGCTCAATCCTCTTCTGGCCGCAATAAACGCCGGAAACCATGTGGCCATCGCGAACAAAGAGCCCCTGGTAATGGCGGGCAGGTATATCCTTGAGAAGGCGCGCCGCGCCGGTATAAGCGTGTTGCCCATAGACAGTGAACACAGCGCTATTTTTCAATGTATGCAGGGTAATCGCAGGGAGGATGTGCGATGTGTCCATCTTACGGCTTCGGGCGGGCCGTTTTACGATAAAAGCCCGGAGGAATTGCACCACATCACCCCTGAGCAAGCCATGCGCCATCCGACATGGGACATGGGCAATAAAATCAGCGTGGACTCCGCAACGCTCATGAACAAGGGACTGGAAATAATTGAAGCAATGTGGTTGTTTGGTCTACGATCAGACCAGATTCAGGTTGTCATACATCCTCAAAGCATCGTACATAGCATGGTCGAGTTTAATGATGGAAGCCTGATCGCCCAGCTCGGGAGAACCGACATGCGTCTGCCGATAGCGTATGCGCTTGGTTTTCCGGAACGGCTACCCGCACCATGCGATATGCGGCTTGACGTGACATCGTTAACGAAACTAAGCTTCAGTACGCCGAATGATAGCGCTTTCCCGTGTTTGCGGCTGGCACGCAGGGCGGCTCAAGCCGGGGGCACGGCCCCGGCAGTCCTGAACGGTGCTAACGAGATAGCTGTGGAGCTGTTTTGCGCGGGGAAAATTGCCTTTAACACAATCGCCGAGATTGTCGACCAAACCCTGGAACGCTGCGATATCTCTTCCGAATATAGATTGGACGCGATACTCGAAGCGGACCGAACCGCCCGGGAATGCGCCCGGGCTATTGCCCGAACCATGGAATAACCGCCAATGCTAATTAATATTCTTGTTTTTGTTGTGGTTTTAAGCCTCCTGATTTTTTTTCATGAATTGGGACATTTTCTCGCGGCAAAAGCTTTTGGTATTTATGTAAAACGGTTCAGTATTGGAATGCCGCCCCGATTGTTCGGGTTTCAATGGGGAGAAACGGATTACTGTGTCGGGGCGTTGCCCTTGGGCGGTTTTGTGATGATGGCTGGGCAGGAAGACGTTCCGCTGACGGATGAGGAACGGGAGGACCAATACGGGGGCATCCCTGAAGAACGCTGGTTTAACAAAAAACCCGTATTGCAGCGAATGGGGGTTTTGCTGGCCGGCCCTTTCATGAACCTGGTTCTTGCCGTGTTGTTGTATGCCATAGTGGGCCTTGTCGGCAGTTATGTCCCGGAGTGGGAAGTGGAAGCGCGCGTGGGCGACATAGAAGAAAACGCGCCCGTGCTGGAAGCGCCGCTGTATTTTGCGGGCAAAGACCAGACGTTTCATGAGGACACTAAACCAGAGGCCATCGGCTGGCAGATAGGGGACCGTATTCTGAGCGTCAACGGCCGTGAAATCAGTAATATGACAGACTTGGCCATTGCCGCCGTTTTAGGGGGCGACAACAAGTCCCATGAAATACTGCTCGAGCGCACCGACCATTCGGGGGCCACGGCGCAGTATCTTTCCCGCGTCACACCACGAGTTCTGGATGAAACAGGGCATGCACGCTTCGGCGTTGGACCTTATGAAACCGCCCTGGTCCAGAAGGTTTTGCCGGGCAGTCCCGCCGAAGCGTCCGGATTTCAGGAAGGCGACATCATACAAGAGGTTGACGGCAAGCCGGTATCCTTGTCCGCCTTCATCAAATACGTCGAAGACACCGGAGAAAATCAGGAAATATCCGTAACCATTCAGCGGGCAGGAAAGCCCCTTGACATCAAGGCGTTTCCAAAAACCATCGGCAGAGTCAGAGATATATCTTTCGGCAATCCAGAAGATGAAAACGGCCAGGCGTCCATTCTGGGGATTACGGAAGCGGTTTCAGAGCGAACACAGCTGAAACCGGGCGATGTTCTTCTGGAGGCCAACGGCAAGCCGGTAACAGCAAAGAAATTGCAGCAGATTGAGGAATCGGAACCCGGCACGACCATCGAACTTTCCGTATTGCGCCCGGCAAAACTCTTCGGGCTCATTCACGAAGAACAGCGTTTCAAAGCATCGGTGGAGGTAGCCGCAGTGCGCGCCATTGGCGTGGCGCTACACCCCAGGTCAGTTTTGCAGCGGGTCCCCCCTTCCCGTATTATTCAACACGCCTCCTACCAGAGTTATCTTGCGGTGGAGCGCACCGTACAAACGATTGTCGGCCTGTTTCAGAGAACCGTTAGTCCCAAGGACCTCGGCGGACCACTGATGATTTATGAAGTAACGACAAAAGCGGCGAGAGCCGGACTGGACTGGCTTTTCAAAATCACGGCATTTATCAGCGTCAATTTGTTTATACTTAACCTGTTACCCCTGCCTGCGCTTGACGGTGGGCAGGTGGTGATGAATGCCTTGGAAGCCGTTCGGGGCAAGCCGTTAAATACCAAATTTCTTGAGCGCCTGCAACAGGTCGGCATTTTGTTGCTGATTGCGTTGATGCTCTATGTCACCTATAATGACATAGAGCGCAAGATACTTGACCTGTTTTTCTAACCTGCATCGTGTATAATCAGCCGTGGCGGGGTATTGAGTTCGTCGTCATATCCTATAGTGTAAAACCATATACAAAAGCGGAGTAGAACAGAATTCCATATGCAGTTCATCACGTGCAAATTTGGCGGGTCTTCCCTTGCGGACGCGTCTTGTATTCGCAATGCCGTATCCATCATCAAATCGAATACCTCGCGGAGGTATATTGTCCCTTCGGCGCCGGGGAAACGCCATGGGGAGGACAAAAAAATCACCGATTTGCTTTATGCCTGGCATGGGATGGCGAGGCAGGGACTGGATGCGTCCGAACCGCGAAACATCATTGAAGAACGTTTCGGGAGCCTTGCCCATGAGTTGGGGGTCACCTTTGATATTCGCGCCTGCCTGGACGAAATTGCCCAGTGCGCCGGCCGGGACAAAACGCCGGATTACATGGCTTCCCGTGGGGAATACCTCAACGGAAGGCTCCTCGCGGAAGTACTGGAAGCCGTTTTTGTCGACCCCGCCGAGTGCATCCTGTTCAAGGAGAACGGAAAACTTGATCCCGACACTTATGAACGCCTGGGCGCCAGACTGACCGGGCCGGGTTATTTCGTCATTCCCGGGTTTTATGGCGCACTACCAGATGGAACGATCCAGACTTTTTCGCGCGGGGGTAGCGATGTTACCGGCGCGATTGTCGCGCGCGCATCGAAATCCTGCCTGTATGAAAATTGGACGGATGTATCCGGGTTCTGCATGGCGGATCCCCGCATTGTTGCGGATGCGAAGCGGATTGAAGAAGTCACCTACCGGGAGTTGCGCGAGTTATCCTATATGGGAGCGACCGTACTGCACGATGAAGCCATATTTCCGGTTCAAGAGCCCGGGATTCCCATTCAGATACTGAATACACGGGACCCGAAAAACCCGGGAACAATGATTGTCCAGAAGCGCACCGCGACCTCCCCGGTTTGTGGAATTGCAGGACGCGGCGGCTTCTCCATGTTCAATATTGAAAAAACACTCATGAACAAAGAGCATGGTTTTGGCCGCAAGCTGTTGTCTATTTTTGAAGAAATGGGCGTAAGCTGGGAACATATGCCCTCAGGCATCGACACAGTTTCGGTCATCGTTCATGACAATGAACTGGGCAACAAGGGCCCGGTCATAATGGAACAAATTGAACGTCAGCTTTCACCAAACGAACTCAGTCTTACTTCCGGACTGGCCATTATTGCAACGGTCGGCCAAGGCATGAACCATCACATCGGGGTTGCCGCCCGCCTTACCGGCGCCATGGCCCAGACCGGTATCAACCTCCGTGTTATCGACCAGGGTTCTTCGGAAATGAACATCATTATCGGTGTGGAGGACCGGGACCTGGAAAAAGCCGTCCGGGCAATCTATCAAGCCTTCATTGACTGGAAATAATTGCCTTATTGCCTTTCTGGAAAGGACCTGAAAGTATGGAGGCGGATTTCATCCTGCCATATATACCGAACGCATGCAAGCGTATTTTCCGGATTATTTCAGCACATCAGCGGCATGCCACGACATATTGCCCATCCCGTCCTGCGGAGGCACCCATAACAGGCGGGAAAACCCCTCAGGCCTTTTTGCCGCAGAAAGAGACCCTGATCCCTGCAGGCGCAGCTGGCGCTTCTTTTCGGAACCTCCATGAATAACGACTCCGGACATAAAGAATCAGCGGAACAGGAAAGATGGTATGCGGCTGCGTTCGGTTCGCTGTATCCCATCCTGTATGCGCATCGTACCATTGAAGCCGCCGCCCCCGAGGCGAGATTTGCCTGCGCATCGGTCGCGCTCCAAAGGGAAGAACGCGCGCTTGACCTGTGTTGCGGCACAGGCAGACATCTGGCCACCCTGGAAGAAACGGGCGCCACCCTTACCGGGATCGATTATTCGGCCGAATTACTTCTTATGGCAAGGGATCGCTTGAAACCATCCACCCGGCTGGTGCGCGCGGACATGCGGCGCTTACCCTTTAACACCGCTTTTGATGTCGTCTTCAGTTTCTTCACCAGCTTTGGTTACTTCTATGAGGATGCGGACAATTTAGCGACGGCGGGCGAGATTGCCCGCGTATTGACCATGGGCGGCCGTTTTTTCATGGATTATCTTAATCCCCTGAGCCTGGAACGCACCCTTAAGAAAGAAACGGTGCGTTCAGTGAATGAATACACATTTGTAGAAACACGGTGGATTGATTTTGACAGGCGTCGTGTCAACAAACAGGTCGAAGTGAACAAGGACAACCAGCACATTGAGACAATTCATGAATCGGTGCGCTTGTATACCTTCGAAGAATTGGCGACGTTGCTCCACCAGGCGGGCTTGCGGGTTTTCACCTGTCAAGGAGATTATCATGGCGCCCCCTACGGCCTGGACAGCCCGCGGATGATTATAAGCGGCGTCAAAGCAAAGCCATGAACACTATCTCACAGGCCTACAAGGACGGGATATCCTCCATTCGGGCCCAATTCGATACCCCGCCGGAACTACTGCTTTCCGGACCCTCCCCGGACCGCATGTGGACGCCAAGTCTTGCCGGGGCCATCCATTCCTTTCAAAAAGAACTCGGCGCCGAAAAAAGCCCCTTGACGGGAACGGAGCCCGTAATTATCACCGGACAGCAACCCGGAATGTTTACCGGGCCGCTGTATACGATTCTGAAAGCCATAACGACAATCCAGGCGGCAGAGGCGCTCGGGCGACAGGGAAAGCCCTGTATTCCCCTTTTCTGGGTTGCCGGTGATGATCATGACTTTGACGAAGTACGAACCACTCATTTCCTCGACCGCCGTTGCCAAATCCGCTCGCTCACCTATGAAGCGCATGAACCTTATGCCAATACAAGCGATATCCCCATGTACCGCATGCCGTTATCGGACAAGGTGCATGAATTGATAGACACGGCATCATCATCCTGCTGGAACTCTGAACTCACTGCAGGCGTGGTGTCGTTTCTGCACGATTCGCTGGATGACGCACGTTCCCTCTCCCATTGGTTTTGTCTAATCATGGCACGCCTGTTCTCACGCACAGACTTAAGGCTTTTTCAACCGTCCATTGAAGCCGCCCGCAAGGCTTCCATCCCTGTTTTGCGCAAGGAAATTGAGAACCCGCTGCATAGCACCCGCCTGCTTATCCAAGAGGGGGAAAAACTTGTTTTACTGGGATTCAAGGCGCCGATTCAGCGCAACGCCGATGCATGCAATTTCTTCATTGAAGTCGAAGGGCACCGCCGCAATGTCACTTATCAACAGGGGAAGTACCTGGTCCGTGGCTGCGGCCTGTCCTATACCGTGGATGAAATGCATGCGTTGCTGGATGCCTCACCCGAGCGGTTCTCGCCCAATGTTGCCTTGAGGCCCGTGGTGCAGCAACTCCTGTTCGCCCCTGTGGCTTATGTGGGCGGCCCCGGCGAAATTGACTATTGGGCGCAGTTGAAGCCGCTCTTTTCGTTTTTCGAACTGCCCATGCCAATCGTCTATCCGCGCTTGCGTGCGGTCATAAGTACAGTCAAACTAAACCGCCTTTTAGGGTATTACAACATCACCAAAGACGACCTTGCGGCGCAGTCAGACTTGTTGACACGGTTCTTACACCGGGGTCGGGACTTGGATCTTTCCAGAACCTTCATGGAGGATCGCGCCCATGTCGAAGAGGCCATGAACATAATGGTATCCAGATTAACGGCCCCAACCGCCTCCGAGTCGCTCAAAAAAGCGGCGAAGGCTTGCCGCCGCCATGGACAATTTCACCTGGACAAACTGGAACGGGCACTACTGTATGCGGATAAGGAGCGTCGAACGACAGCGGAATCCCGCCTGCAACGCCTGACTAACGCGTTCTATCCCTTCAATCTGCCCCAGGAACGTGTTTTTTGCATATTCTCATTTCTTTTTCGACATGGCTGGCCGCTGATAGAACACATGATTCATGAGTTCGATTTCAGCAGCGACACGATGCAGGAGTTGGAATTGTGACGGACGATACGACACTAATGGACGTTCTTGCGATTGGCGCGCATCCCGACGATGCGGAATTGGGTTGCGGCGGCATCCTGGCCAAACTCGCCCGCCGGGGGAACAGGGTTGCCCTTCTTGACTTGACAAAAGGTGAACTGGGCAGCCGCGGTGATGCGGTCCAGCGCCTGGAAGAAGCCCAATGCGCCATGGAAACGCTGGGCATTTCGGTGCGGGATAACGTCGGCCTTCCTGACGGCAGTCTTGCAAATACCCCCGAACAGCAGCGTCAGATCATCCCCTTCATACGCAAATACAGGCCAAAGGTTCTGATCGCGCTGATGGCGCCGGACCGGCATCCCGACCATTCCGCGGCCCACGCCCTGAGCAGGGATGCCAATTTTTATTCCGGCTTAAGCCGAGTTGAAACAGGCCAGGAATCTTTCCGCGCCCCGCATATTTACTATTTTCATCCCTACACCGAGTATGCCGGAACACCCTCTTGTGTCGTTGATGTTTCGGAGACCTTCGACGTAAAGCTTCGTGCGTTGCAAGCCTATAGATCGCAATTTCATAATCCCGGGTACAAGGGTCCTGCAACGTTTATTTCCACACAGGAATTTTGGGACGGTATAGAGGTCCGGGCGCGTTTCTGGGGAAACCGCATCGGGGTGAAATTTGGGGAACCCCTTTATCACGACGGCCCGCTGCCGTTGGACATTTTACCCGGTTTATGAGCGGCGGCATTCTTCAGGTCCATTGCCGGGGCAGCAACAGCTGCCGATGAAGCCGCATGGCATACTCATCGGTCATGCCGGCGACAAAATCCACCGTCCTGCGATCCAGTGAATCTTCCCGCCCGCGCTCCTCAATGACTCCATCGGGATATTCCAGTAAATACAAGTACAAGTCCCTCACCATGCCGCGTGCCTTGCGTATTTCCTGCTCAATGACCTCGCAAGGATATACCTGCCGGTACAGAAAATCCCTTAGAATACGCATGGCACCACAAATCTCCGAAAGAATGCCAATCCCGCTGTCAGTGCTTCCCTCGAGCACCCCCACGACCATGCTTCCAATACGTTCCGAATGGGTGCTCCCCAGAATGCGAACAGCATCACCAGGCAAAGATGCATCATTAATGACGCCTGCACGCAAAGCATCATCCACGTCATGATTGATATAGGCGATGGCGTCGGCAATGCTTACAATCAGACTTTCCCTGGTCATGTCCGGCACGGGCTGGCCGTATATCAAGGCTTTTCCTCTGGAATGATTCAGGATGCCCTCGCGGACTTCCGCGGTAAGATTCAGCCCATCCGCGTTATGACGTTTTTCCAGTACATCCACCACGCGCAGGCTTTGCTCATAATGTTTGAAACCGGGGGCGTACAGTTCGTTCAAAACCGTTTCGCCGGCGTGACCAAAAGGCGTATGCCCCAAGTCATGACCCAAGGATATCGCCTCAACCAGGTCCTCATTTAAGAACAACGCCCGCGCCATGGTCCTGGCGATTTGGGACACCTCCAGCGTGTGGGTCAATCGTGTTCGATAGTGGTCACCTTCAGGAGCTAGAAACACCTGTGTCTTGCGTTTGAGCCTGCGAAATGCCTTGGTGTGGAGAATTCGGTCCCGGTCCCGCTGGAACGCTGTACGATAGGGATCTTCTTCTTCGTCGGAGGCCCTGCCTTTACTCTCACGGACCTTCACTGCGGATGAAGAAAGCAGCGCGTATTCCCGCTCTTCGAGTTGCTCGCGTATCAACATAATCGCCTGCCCAAAACCGGATGCACCTGAATTGTGCACAAAAACGGAATAAACCTTTCCGGGGCCTCATTTGAAACGGGGACCGGTCCTCTACCATTCTGAGAAAGTACAAGGGGCATTATAAACTTGTTCTGCTGTCAACCGTCGTTCTTAAGTCGCAGAGACTGTCTCAAACCGCATCCGCTCAGCGTTCTGAAAACCGCTGATGAATTACATGCCTGGCGTTAAACGGTTTTGAGACAGCCTCTTGCACTTGGAAGGGAAATCTAAAAACATTAACTCTGGGCCACCCGGTTCGCAATCCAATCGCCGATGCCGGTCGTCGTCATTCCGGCATCCTTGATATCTTTGGCCGAAAGGCCTTTGATCACGCCGGCGTTCAGGAAATCGACACAAGCCTGCTCAATGGCGGCAGCGGCTTTGTCTTCGCCCAAGTGTTCCAGCAACATCTGCCCGGCGAAAATACACGCCAGCGGGTTGATTACATTCAAACCGGTGTATTTTGGCGCGCTGCCGCCGATAGGCTCAAACATGGAAACACCGCTAGGATTGATATTGCCGCCGGCGGCGATGCCCATCCCGCCCTGTATCATGGCGCCCAAGTCGGTGATAATATCGCCGAACATGTTGCCTGTGACGATGACATCGAACCATTCCGGGTTCTTGACCATCCACATGGTTGTGGCGTCCACATGAGCATAGTCCCGCTTGATATCCGCGAATTCCGCCTGTCCCATCTCATGAAAAGCGCGTTCCCAAAGTCCGTAGACATAGGTCAGCACATTGGTCTTACCGCACAGGGTCAAGGCCTTGCGTTTATCACGCTTGCGGGTGTACTCAAAAGCATATCGCAAGCATCGGTCCACTTCGTTGCGGGTGTATACCATATTCTGAATGGCAACCTCATAGGGTGTTCCCTGGCGCTGCACCCCGCCTACACCGGTATACAGGCCGGCCGAGTTCTCTCGAATAACCACAAAGTCAATTTCCTCGGGCCCTTTGTTTTTCAAAGGCGTTTCCACACCCGGGTATAATTTGACCGGACGGAGATTGATGTATTGGTCCAGCTCGAAGCGAATGCGCAGCAGGATGCCTTTTTCTAAAATCCCAGGGGCCACATCCGGATGTCCGATGGCACCCAGAAAAAGTGCATCACATTTGGCCAGTTCCGGTATCGCCGAATCGGGAAGTATTTCTCCGGTTCGTTTATAGCGTTCACCGCCAAAATCGTAGTGCTCCGTGTCAAAGGTAATGCCGAATTTCGCCGCAGCGGCGCCCATCACCTTAAGACCTTCCTCCAAAACTTCGGGGCCTGTTCCATCTCCCGGCAGTAACCCTATTTTATATTTCGTCATTGATTGCTTCTCCTGCGCTGTTCTAAGTGTTGTTTTCATCCATATACAAAAAAATAAGTACGGCTTGTTCCGGCATTATTGAGGTTTTGTCACCAAAAAACAATCTGATGCCGTAAACTTGGCCGGACCCTAAACGTGACCGATACCCGCGCCCTTTTCCCGGGCGTACCCTTCCAAGGCATCCCGCAACAGTTTACGCCCCCGGTATAACCGCGACATGACAGTTCCCAAAGGACATTTCATGACCTCGGCGATTTCCTTGTACGACATGTCCTCCAAGTCGGCCATAATAACGGCCTCGCGAAAATCCTCAGGCAACTCTTCCACCGCTTTCCGAACAGGATCATCCACCAGTTCAAGCAGTTCTTCGCGGCCTCCCTTTGGCGCTTCAAAGGGAATTCCTCCATCCATCATCAACTCAGGCGCAACCTCAATTCCCGTAAGTTCCACCTCAATGGGCCGCCTTGCCTTTCTGCGATATTCATTAATGAACGTATTTCTTAAAATGGTAAGCAACCATGCCTTGATATAGGTGCCCTCTTTGAACTTATCGTGGAATCTAAGCGCCTTAACAAAGGTATTTTGCGTTAAATCTTCAGCATCTGCCGGATTCCGTGTGAGACGCAACGCAACGGCGTACAGGAGGTCAATATGCTCCAGTACGGAATCTTCAAATGCTTTTGAACGTTTCAGTGATGAAGTTGCCAAAAAAGTGTTACCCTGACTTCGTCCGATTTTTTGAGTATCCCGCGGATACAACATCCAGTGAATCACGGATATTGCATGCTTATCTTATCAAGAAATTGGAGAAACAGTCAACTCTAGACAATAACTAATTTAAAATAAGTGGATAAAGATGCTTATCATTTCAAGGTGTTCAACGCCAGGCATCCGACGGCAAAAAGTAACAGCAGGGTATTCCCCGCCATCGCGTTGGTTGAATTTCCATTAAAACCGGAATTTAGGGACTTTTGGGTGCTTTGACAACAACCGGTCTGCACCTCGGATTCTTCTTCGCCTTCCGCCCCGTTTTCCCCTTCAACTTCGCCCTCCCGCGAGATTTCTCCTTCCATTTCCGGTTCTCCTTCCGCCGATGCTTCACCTTCGCCTTCGCCGTTGAGTTCCCCCTCTACTTCAACGGGAGTCTCTCCTTCTGTCTCACCCTCCCGGGGCTGGGAGTCAGCGGATTCTACCACGGATTCCACAACTGCGGATTGATTTACCCCACCAACAGAAAAATAATACAGGGCACTCCCCGTAATTCTCAAGGGGGCCTTGGTTTCCCCGACTGGTTTGATGATGTACTGAAATTCTATTGGAAATTCAGGCACATTAATCCAGCAAAATTCCAGAAAACCTGTCTTGCCTGCCTCTGGGTAGATGGGTGGTTTTTCTCCCCTGATGGAACCCACATCCACGAAGTACCAATCTTCCGGGATTGATTCAGTAAATCCAAGCGAACCGAAGACATCATTACATTTGGATTCGGCATGAATAACCACCGTCAAAGACTCTCCGGGCGTGTACTTTCCCGCCGGAATCGTCCTATCTACATGAACACAAGGTTCATCCTCCCCCCCATCAAGTATGGTCTCAGCCGCAACGATACTATCCATGCCCGGTACAATCAGACACCCAACCATAATGGCAACGATTCCACTCAGCAGAATCTGGTATTTAATGTTTTGCATAGTATTTTTTCGCCTATAGATACTGTAACCAAACCGCCTGTCGCATCCTGCGGAGATGGAGTCAACCGCCAGAGAAACTCACGCCGCCAGAAAGCGTCACGCACCTTCCTGCAGGCCTGATTTCAAGACGTGTTCCTCATCGCAAACCGTTCACCGGTCCCTAATCCTTGCATAAGCAAAGGTGTGCACCTGACGATCGAAGAACACCCGTTTCCTATTATATCCTATTCAGGGACATCTAACGGTTATTTTCTCCCCCGGAATCGCACTGCAACGGGGACACCAGCGTGCGCAACGCCATCAAAGCTTCCTGGAAATCTTGAGGAGGTTCGGCAAAAAAGGTCATTTTTTGACCGGTATAGGGGTGTTCAAACCCAAGCAATTCCGCATGCAAGGCTTGCCCCGTGAGGCGTTGAAGGGCGTCAAGAACCTCCCGGGCGACATTCCAGGACTGGTACCGGGTTTCACCGTAAACGGGGTCCCCCAGGATGGGATGTCCGGCGAAACGTAAATGTACCCGAATTTGATGGGTCCGCCCTGTTTCCAGGCGAAGCCGCACAAAACAAGCAACGCCGAACCGCTCCAAGGTTTCGAAATGGGTGACGGCATCCCGGGCGTTTATACCCGTGACGGCCATTCGGGACGGTTCCACAAGGCTTCTGCCCAGGCTGGCGTTGATGCATCCAAACTGTTCCTTAAACTCACCCCGGGCCAGGGCGACATACCGACGGTCGAAAGCGTGCTCGGCCGCCTGACGCGCCAGATGACCGTAGGCGCGCTGCGTTTTGGCGGCCACCATCACTCCCGAAGTATCCCGATCCAGCCGGTGCACGATTCCAGGCCGCTTGACATCACCGCCGCTATGCTGATAGCCGGCACAGTGATGCAACAGGGCGTTGACCAGGGTGCCTGTTTCATGTCCCGGGGCGGGATGCACCACCATACCGGCCTCTTTATTGACCACGACAAGGGCTTCATCCTCATAGAGAATTTCAATGGGGATGTTTTCCGGCGTGGGTTCAGCGGGTACCGGGTCCGGCAGTTCGATGCGGATATCCTCCCCGACGGACACCCCATAGGCGGGTTTCGTACAAACTCCCGCTTTTGCGGTAACAGAGCCATTTTTGATGATCTTCTTTAAAAAAGAACGAGAGGCATCTTCAACGGCACCCGCGAGGTAACTATCCAGTCGCAGCCCTTCTTCCTCGGGCTGCACTATAAAATGCATGGTGATTGACATAGTTCCAAATGGGCCCTATCGTATTTGGCTTCAATTCACATATCAGATGCGGTGTCTTTACCCGTGTTCAAGACAACGAATGCAGACCGTATTCCTATTTTTCAGGGGTACTGTATTTGAAAATATTGATACCCCGCCACACTTCACTGTAAAAGCGATGGAAGAGCACCGCACTTAGGAGGATAATAAATATCATGGCGCCGCACCAGGCACCGATAGCGCCTCCGTTCAAGATGATACCGAAAAGCAGGGCAAGGGGCAGAAACAAGACATAGGACATGATAATGGTCATGAACATCATCCATCTGGTGTCGCCCGCCCCCCGTAACGCTCCCGTAGAAATGATATTGACAGCGTCAAAGGCCTGAAAGAAGGCTGAAAGAATAAGAATTTTATGCCCCAACCCGGCAACGTCCGCTTCGGTCTTGAACACAAGTAAGATGATCTTATCGCCGAACAAGGCAAAAATACCTCCCATGGCCATCATGTAGCCTATGGCAATCCGCATGGCGGTATAGGTGCGCGCTTTTGCGCGCGCCACCTCGCCACGCCCAAGCCATTGCCCGACAATCGCGGCGACGCCATGGTTCAACCCCACGGCAGGCATGAAACAGACATGCATAAAACCGAGTGCGATGGCGTTGGCTGCCAGTTGAACCGCCCCAAAATAGCCCACAATAAAGGAGACGAAAATCCACCAGTTGGCGACGTCAAAGAACATGGTCATGGCCGCCGGCAGGCCAATACGGAAAATCTCCCGAATCCGGTTCCAGTCAAAGGGCCAGGAACCGCGTGTTTGGTATTCGGAATCAAACCGGCGGCTGAAAAAGAGAACGGAAAGGAAAGCTGCCTGGAAAAAGGTCGATATCACGGTCGCCAACGCAGCGCCGGTCACCTCCATCCTCGGGAACCCGAACTTGCCGAAAATCAACAGGTAATTAAAAATCAGGTTCAGGGCATTGCCGAAAATGGCGGCATACATGGGAATGCGGGACCGGTTGATTGCCTGAAAAAATCCCGCCATGGCCGTGCCGACTCCGATAAAAACATATCCGGCCAGACGGGTGCGGAAATAGGACAGTTCAAGGCGGGTCACCTCGGGACTGTGGCGCATGGCGGCAAACAAAGGCTCGGAAAGAGGCCATAAGACAAGGGCGAACAAAATGCCCAGAAGCGACAAGTACATCCCCTGCCAGCAATAGCGCGCGCAAAGATGTTTTTCGCCGCGACCGTAACACTGGGCGACAAACGTGGTGACCACGCTGATGATGCCCATGTACAAAGTACTTAACGTATAGGACCCGATGCCCGCGCTCCCCACGGCGGCGAGTGCGTCCGTGCTGACATAGGAAACCATCGCCTTATCGAAGAACTCCATCACGGTGAAAGAGAGCATACCCAGGATAATGGGGCCGGACATGCACATGACTTCACGTGCGCCGGTCCAAGGGGTTTCTTCATGAAGGGGAGGATACTTAGACATAGGGTTTCAAGGCTTTATATCGGGGATAATTACGCAGGTTTACGCAACCGGGAGTATATCACATCACTGATCAAAACCAACTGTCGCCCAACTATTCCCGGTAAGTCTGGGACCAATAAACGCGCGGCTCCAAAAGGAGCCCGGGACCTGACGGGGATATGGCTTGTGTCTTGGCTGCCCGGCAGTATGAAACCTTCTCCCATTAATGGTACCCGGCAGGCCCGGTTGAACTTCTCCGGGCGGACTGCTACAATACATCTCGGTGTATCGTAAGAGGTGTACACATTTTTTTGCCCACCCCATAAAAGGAATCTGAGTTCCCATGCCAGACGAGAAAACACTTTCACCTATAGCGACCCTCGATGAAACCCGTCAGTTCATGCGCAGGCGTTTGCACGGCATTGTGCCCGAATCGGATATCGACGCGAAGGCGCAGACGGTCCAGGCCATCAATCAATTGAAACGAGAGAAGAATGCCGTCATTCTGGGGCATAACTACATGGAACCGGCCTTGTACTCAACCGTGACCGATCATGTGGGCGATTCCCTGCAACTGTCTGTAATTGCGGCGCGGACGGACGCGGATATCATTGTCTTTTGTGGCGTATGGTTCATGGGCGAAACGGCTAAGATTCTCAATCCCCAAAAGACCGTGCTGGTCCCGTCAAAAGAGGCCGGCTGTTCCCTGGCGGAAGGTATCACCGCCGATGATATCCGGACGCTAAAAAAACGGTTTCCCGAGGCAGTGGTGGTCTCTTACGTCAACACCTACGCCGATGCCAAAACGGAATCGGATTACTGCTGCACTTCCGGCAATGCGGACAAGGTGCTGAGCACGTTGATAGCCGCAGGCCACCGCAGGATCCTTTTTCTGCCGGACCGCTATCTTGCGGCGAATACGGCGGCAAAAATGGGGATTCCTTTTCTGCCTTCGGAAGCCGAAGCCAGCGCCTTTGAAGCGGTTCCCGGCGATCAACCGCTGGTGATAGGGTGGCATGGCACGTGTGAAGTCCACGAATTGTTCACACCTGAACAGGTGGATGCCATCCGCAGCGAACACCCGGAAACCGTAATTCTGGCGCACCCCGAATGTCCGCCGGAGGTCATGGCCAAAGTGGACATTTCCGGAAGCACCAAGGCCATGGTGGACTATATCCGTGATGTGGAAGCACCGTCCTATACCCTCCTCACGGAAACCGCCATGAGCGATAATCTTGCCGTTGAATTTCCCCATCGCAACATCCTGCGCCTTACCAATCTTCGCTGCAAACATATGAACTATATTACCCTTGAAGACACCCTCGAGGGGCTTCAAAAACTGCAGTACAAGGTGGAACTCGCCCCGGAGGTAATCGAAAAAGCCCTCCTGCCCATCCAGCGCATGATTGCGATTCGGTAGGCGGACCGGTTTTCAGTTCACCCGCCTCAGGGTACATCCTTCCCGGGGGAGTGAAGCCAGCCCTGTTTTTCCAGGTAATCGGTAATCAGGTCGGCAAAGATATCGGTCTTCAGTGCCAGTCCCTGCGGGGTCATATGGCAAATGTCGAAGAAATGGTCGGGCCCCGCATGAAACTGTTCCGCCACGGGGAACCAGGGAACCCCTTCCTTTTGGGCAATGTCCCTGCCTGTTTGATTGAAAACATCCGTAACGCGGCAATACGCCCTGAAATTAATCAATCCCTGGCCGTGCCAGACATCCCGCATATTGATATCGTAGTAATTTTTAGCGCGCATGTCATACCAGTGCAAGGTCGGATAGGCGAAACTGCACCAGGCCATCTCCACCCCGTGCTTCCGGGCGGCATGGCGCATGGCCAGCAGGTTGCGATAAGTGGTGTCCCGCATATAGCCGCTCAGTTCCTCCGCCCCGGGCAGCAGATGGAAGCCGAAATAACGCTTTAAGATAAAGGAACGGCGCGCCCACTTTTTCCATCCGGGCACGGATTCCAACCAGAACTGGGAATGCAGGTGCGTGGTATCATTGACGCCCCCATAAAACAGAATCAGGTCGGGCTGCAAGGCAAGAAAATCCGCGAAACGCCGCCGCATGTTATACGTGTTGGTTCCACAGGTTCCGGCATTGATAACCTCGATTTGCCCTTCACTAAAACGTTCCGCCAGTTTCCGTTCCACAATTTTTGGATACGTGGCGTCCGTCGTGTTCCCTTCCTCGGTGGTGGAACCGCCTATACACACAATCCTGTAAACACCCTCCGGCTTGGGCATCGCAATGGCATGGTCCCGAAACCCGAATTCGTTGGTCTGTAAGAGTGTATTATCGGGAACGCTCCAATTTTTCTTATACCTGTAAAACATGATTTCCCAAGGCGAGTCCGGACCGGGCACCTCGCCGTAATGAAGCGCCTCCAGAGGCATCTGATCATTGATGTCCTGGGCAACGACCTCAAAGCGTTTGGCCCCGGCGTCCTCCATCTTTTTCAGGCTGACCGCATAATGGACCGGCGTACCCAAGGTCAGGGTACATCGCGCTTCCAAGTACTCCTCGTCATCGCGGACCGCCTGCAGGAGTTTGCCCCACACGGCATCGGCCTGCAAACCGTGCATATGGCGCAGCAGGTCCTGCTCAATCAGGGGTTCGCCGCAGGACTCCAGCAGGTGTCCCTCCTTGTCGAACAGGGCCCGCATTTTCCCCTGAAACACCATCTCCAAAACATCGCCGGGAATTGTGATGGCGGCCGCGTCCAAAATGGATTCCTTTCCTTCCCAGAGGACCGAGGCTTCCTGCCGCCCGATGAACGGATTGGCCTTCACATCCTGCTCTTCTGCCGGCGCCATTCCGTACACCTTCAAGTTCTGCTGGTAATTATAATCTTGATAGGCTCGCTCCGCGATAAAACTTCTGCCGGCTTCCACGGACTCCAGGGCCAGCCAGAGGACAAACAGCCATTCCAGCGCAATCAGAACGCGCATTACCGGATGCCGCCGGGATTTGGCAGGATGATCTTCCATTCGATTTCCCTTCTGCTTATAAACGCGACTCATCATACCTGTTCTATGGCGGTTCATTCCAACGAATCGCCCTTTCCCACACGCTCCTGATGATTCAATACAGTATAAAAGAGCCTGGCACAAAGTGAGATAGAAACGGTATTTAAAAGCAACACCGGCATTGCCCGAAAACGAAAGAAAGACATAAAATAAAATGGCGACGTCTCTTAGGATTTGTGTACAATCTGCTTAATGAACAGCCGTATTTTGTACCGCTATGAAAGGATCTCCGCCTGTAATGCCTTTTTTAAGCCAGAAGCGCCTGGACGCAGAAATAGGCGCGCTAATCCCCGAAATAACGGCCTTACGCCACACGCTGCACCGCCATCCTGATATCCGGTACGAGGAGCATTGGACTTCCGACTGCATTGCCGGATACCTGGCACAGGCGGGAATTCACGTGAGACGGGGGTATGCGGGAGGAACGGGGCTGGTGGGAGAGATCGGTCCGGACGACGGTCCCATTATCGCGCTGCGCGCCGACATGGACGGTCTCGAACTCCAGGAAATAACCGGGCTGACCTATGCGTCCGAAATTCCCGGGCACATGCACGCCTGCGGGCATGACGGCCACATGGCGATGTTGTGCGGGGCGGCGGTTGTCCTCGCGCGACACGCGGAAAAACTGCGCTGCAGAGTCCGGTTTATCTTCCAGCCTGGCGAGGAGATGGGGGCAGGCGGCGCTCTCATGGTGAAGGAGGGCGTACTGGACGGGGTCGCGGCGGTATTCGGCATGCATGGCTGGCCGGAATTCCCCGAGGGCACCATCGCCTTGAAGCCGGGGTATGCCATGGCCGGGGCGGACTGGTTCTCCATCACGGTCCAAGGCAAGGGCTGCCATGCCGCCGCGCCTGATTCCGGCATAGACCCCATTGTAGCAGCGGCCCATGTGGTGCTCAGTCTGCAAAGCATTGTCAGCCGGGAACTGAACCCCTGTGAACCCGCCGTAGTTTCGGTGGGCCGCCTGTCGGCCGGAACCGCCACGAATATCATCCCGGACCGGGCGGAACTCTGCGGCACGATACGGACGCTCTCCCCCGAAATGCAGGAAAAAGCGCGCGCGGCGGTCACCCGCATCGCCCACGGAACAGCGGCCGCTTATGGCGCCAAGGCGTCCGTATCCTTTGATTCGAATAGTTATGCGCCTCTCTATAACGATCCGGACATGTGCGCCTATGCGAAACAGGCCGTCCAGGCCGCGCTCGGCAACCATGCCTTCCGGGAAGTGGATTCCCCTTCCATGGCCGCAGAGGACTTCGCCTTTTATCTCAGGCAGGTGGCTGGTGCCTTTCTCTGGCTGGGCATCCGTCGCCCCGGCGGGGATCCCCCCCCGCTCCACAGCCCGCGCTTCGATTTTAATGATGCCGTCCTGCCCGCAGGCATACAGGTATGGATCAGCCTTGCCGGTGCCTTTCCGAAAACGGACTGACCCGACACTACAGGGCGGTTATGCCGAGGCTTCTTTCATGGCGGCGGTCAAGGCGGCGATACCTTCGGCGATATCGGCAACGCGGTTATCTCCCGCTTCGCGCTCGAATATATAGCCCCCTTCAAAATCAGCCTCGGCCAGAACACGGACAAACGCCACCCAATCCACTTCACCCGTGCCTACAATGACTTCCTCGCCCCATTGTCCCTTGACCTGCGTCCTTTTGGCATCCTTGACATGCACCTGCCGCACATGAGGGGCCAACAGGAACAGCGCTTCAATGGGATCGTCCATGTCATAGAGAATCATATTGGCCGGATCGAAATTGACCGCAACATTGTGGGCACCCCGGTTTTTCATCTCGCCGAGAAATGCCAGCAGCGTTTGCGCGGTCTCCTGGCCCGTTTCAAGATACAGCGATACGCCCCGTTCCCCGAACACTTCGGCAAGGGTGGCGACACGCCCGCTCAGTTTGTCGAAATCGGGGTCAGCGGGGTCATGGGGCAGAAAACCCGCATGTACGTTTACACCTTTCAGACCCATCATTCGGGCTGTGTCGGCCGACGCCTTTGCCAATTCCAGATTTTCCTCCCAGTGTTCATCGGGAACAATGCCGCCGGTCTTACGAATGGTATCCGGCGTGGTGTAGTCTTCGCCCACCGTGGAAAACATGCCGGACACAATACGGATCCCCGATTCGGCCAGGATCTCCTGCACCCCGTCCCAGGCGCCCGGGTCATCCCGATGCGGGGTAAGGCCCATTTGCACCTTCTTGAGCCCGAGGGCGTTGACCTTTTCCGCCAAATTAAGCGGTCCGGTAGCCTGAAGGGACCAACTGCACACACCAATCTGCTCTTCGGTTTGTATTTTCATTCGTGTAGTTCTCCTTTACCTGCGATACCGTCCGATACGTGCCGGACATAATCGAGCGCATCCCATGGGAGACATTCCATGGGACCGCCCCTGATTCCTTGAAAGATTCAGTGTACTAAAATAAGCCGGAGAACGCAACTCTTCTTCTTTTCAACACCGGAGGTATATTTTCCGGCTTTTACTTTAGCGAGGCTAACGGAATGACCGCCATTTCGGCGCTGTTCAGGTTCTTTCCCCGACCACCGTCGTTCGAATACGCCACATATAAAAATCCTTTATGTTCCACAGCATAGGGATAAGACAGGGCTGCCCCAATCACCGATTCGCCGGGGATGCCGTGTGCAACGGCATCACGTATGCAAAACAGTCGTGAAAGATAGTTTTCGCCCGGTCGGCTGACGGCAAGGGTCAGCGGATGCCGCACGCGGCCATGGTCACGCACCAGCGTACCGACTACGTAGCGTTGCCCGGTGCTTAATTGTCCGGCATAGGCCTTGGTACCGGGCATGGGAAGATTGGATCGTTGCACAGGGTACCACGTGCATCCGAAATCGAGGCTGGTCGATACGAGGGCGTGATCAAGGGTACCCCCGGCGCGGACGATAGCGGTGAGTTCTTCTGGCGCTGTGATGAGAGTCGTTTCTCCCCAGATATCCAAGTGGTCATCCGGCACGGGTATGGCAACTGTGTCCCACCGGGTAAAATCATTTCCCCGGCTTATCGCTACCACAGGATAGGCGTGGCCCGGACCGTCAGGGATCCGGGCGCCCGCCATGATCCAATTGCCATTTTCCATGGGTACTGGCCGGTCGCACGGCCAGAAACCGTCAGCAACAACCCCTGTCGACTCCCAGGTAATATCACTATCCTCTTGGGACAGAGGCGCTTTAATAAGCCGGAAAGCCTCGGTTTTGAGATCTGCATAAGCCGCCCCAAACCGGGCGAGGAACGCCCATAAGATGCCTTTGTGCGATAGAAATACCCCATGACTTCGGGCTTCGCTACCCACGTTCGGCGCCAGCATCCATACGGGACTCCAGGTGACACCGCCGTCCAGGCTGTGACGCCCCTGCGCCACTTCTGTGGGCGTATTCTCGTCGGATTTGTTGTGCCCCCAGAAACTGAACAACATATCGTTGTGCCAGGCCAGGGCGAGTCCGTGCAACCAGTTGTACCCGTCCACTTCCGGCTCCCGTTTCTTGATGACGGAGAAGCGCACGCCTTGCAGCAGGGGAGTCTCAGAAGCTGCAGGCACAAGTGTCGCAGGTTCCCACAACGGGAACGCCGCAGTTTCCTCAGCGGTAACCTCAGCCAACAGGCCGGAACTTATGAAGCACCCCGCAATAAGTAAACGAATCATGACGCCTCTATCTTGTTTTGTATGTATCTTGAACACCATAGCCGGAAACAAAATATCATAAACATAAAAGAATGCTGTAATAAAGAATGGACAAGTCATTGACAAATCGGTACAGGCATTGCTTCACATTGGCCCATCTGTTTTCGCGAGGCGTTTAAAGCCATTTCGCTGACAATTAGTTGTGAATTTGAAATTTGGTTGTCTTTGTAGGGTAGGTGGAGTGAAACCATGCATTGTTCGCCCGAGGCACTTTATTTTCTTAGATCAAAAAATATTGTCGAAAACAAAGAGATGCCAGAATGCAACCCACCGTCACTTTGTATGAATCGCGGGATGGTGGGTTGCGCTTAAACCTTGAGTAACTTGGGACATACCCCTTTTTTTTCGTCATAACCAGGCACTCAGTCCATGATTTATGGTTTCGCTCCACCCACCCTTCCGTTCTGCGACGAGAAGCACGTTACCCACTTCCAGAGGCCATATCGCTGGAACAACCGCTTCACTTTCTTCAAGACACTCCAAGACGGCATCGGTATAGTGACTGGTCTCATCCTCGAAACACCAAGCCATAACCACGGAATTGTCCACGTCGAACCGTGTCGGCGTCATCGGCGCCCCTCCTCAATCATCTCCCGTATCGACAGGCTGCCCATGCGCTTTCCGGTTCGGAATTGTTTGAGGGCGGCAATGACATTGGCCGCAGGCTTCCTCTTCGAGGAACGTATAGGTTCCAAAGTGGCTACGGGAACACCATGTTTTTCAATGGTGAATCGTTCTCCCTTGGCCACGCGCTCAAGCAGTTTAGACAGGTGTGTTTTAGCTTCAAAGGCGCCCGCACTAGGCATGTTGTGTATCCTTTCATCTGGTTGAAGACTAGTTTATTTTATGTTGTCTAAAAAGTCAATAATTTGGGTGAGAAGGTGGCGGGTGCCGATACGATTTCGAGGCGAACTGTAACCGCGATGGGGCTTTGGGGCATACCGGTACCAGTCCCCGTTTTCGTTCCGACAGTTGTCTATTTATTATTGCTCCCCTATCCTACCTGTCGAGGAATCTTTCTCGCTACGGTGTGATTCTAAATCCTTCCAATCCCCAGGGAGGCAGCAAACCATAAACAAGAAGTAAAAACTAGAGCAAAAATGGGACTGCCTCCGGCGCCCGCATTGGCTGGGGGCGTTGCAGGCAATCTTGGACCGCGGCGGAGGCTGTCCCGCTTTTTGCGGGCGTAGCGCACAGGACCGAAAAAATTGGGAACAGTTCCCGCCGCGGGTGGGTTGGTGTTTATCAGTCTATACCCATGTCTGTGGTAGAGGCGTTTTCTCGGGGCCTTTTTGTATGGGGCGGCGGAAACAGTCCCATTTTTTCTTGGGCGTATCGGGCAAGCAGGAAAATAAGGTTATGTTTTGCCACGGCAAAATATATATGATACGTTATAATGCAATATGTTCGAGTGAAACATGAATCGAAGGAACGACAAGAACACAGAAATCAGAACGGAGGAATGTGAGATGCTTAAGGAATCTGTGCGTTTGAGTAACGGGTGTGTGGCGCTGGCGGGGTTGCTGGCGATGGTAGTGTTGGGCGCCGGTATGGCGCGGGCGGAAGTGCTGCCGGAAGGCAAATGGTATTATGAAGGCGAGATCCCATACGAAGGGGAACTCCCGCCTGAGGGCGAGGGGGAACCGCCGTTTCAAAGTCACCCGGCGGACGCCAATGGAGATGGCCGGATGACGATGAGTGAGGCGATTGGGTATCTGGCGTGCTGGCAGCAGGGGAGCTGTCTCATGTCCTATGCCATCCGCGCGGCGTATCTGTGGCAGAACGGGGAGGGGTACACTTATGATGCTTCTTTGGATCCGCCGATGTGTTGGGAATTACCGGCGCCTGCGGAGGGAGAAGTGATGTATTCGCTCATGCTGGGACTGGGCGCGGTGAACCCGGAGTATATTCATGGCAGTATTACGCCCGCTCCGGAACCGGACGAGATGTGTCTGCCGCTCGAGGGTCAGCCCTGGTGCGGGCTATACCCGGAGGGGACGGAGGTATGGTTGACGCCTGTGCCGGATGCGGGCTATGCCTTTGACCACTGGACGGGCGATCTGAGCGGGAATCAAGTGCCCGCGCTAGTCGTGATGAACGACGATAAACATGTCATTGCCGAATTCGTTGCTCTCGCCGAGGGGGAAGGCGAGATTCCCGTGGAAGGCGAGCCGGTGGTGGTTCCCGGGGAACTGGTGGACGTGCCCGCGGGCACGTTCCAGATGGGCGACCCGTGGAATGAAGGAGGGGAGGAGGAGAGACCGGTGCATGCGGTAACGTTGGACGCGTACTGGATTGGCAAGTACGAAGTGACGAATCAGGAATATGCGGACGTCTTGAACTGGGCCCACGGGCGGGGCTACCTGACCAATTCCGGTGGCGGCGCATATACGGGCGGGTTGATTTATGCCTATAACCGGGCCATCGCGGACACGGAAACCAGTTCTAGTTATTCCCAACTCACGTACAGCGGCGGTGTGTTTGGCGTGCGTAGCCGCGCGGGGCATGGCGGGGTGCTGTATTCCATGGCGGATCATCCCGTAGTCTGGGTTAGTTGGTATGGCGCGGTGTGTTACTGCAACTGGCTGAGTGAGCAGCAGGGGCTGCAGGCCTGTTATGATACGGCGACCTGGACGCGGTACGAACCGGTGCGCATTGGCTACCGGCTGCCCACGGAGGCCGAGTGGGAGCGCGCGGCGGCGTGGGACGGCAGCCGGCACTGGCGCTACGGCATGACGAGTGATACGATTGACAATACCCGCGCGAACTATTGTGAAAGTGGTTACGCGAACCCGCTGAGGTTGACGGGTTATCCTTATACGTCGCCGGTGGGCTGGTATAATGGAGTGAACCCGGCACGGGTAAGCGCCCCGGGCACGTTGACGGTGAACGCGACGAGTCCGGTGGGCGCGTATGACATGAGCGGCAACGTGTGGGAGTGGTGCCACGACTGGTATGACCAAACCTATTATGCGGGCGGCGCGATGACGAATCCGCTGGGGCCGTCCGCCGGTTCGTCTCGTGTGCTGCGGGGCGGCTCCTGGGTCGACTCCGTCTGGCTCACCCGCTCGGCCGACCGCAGCTGGAGCGGTCCGGACAGCAGGTACATCATGGTCGAGTTCCGCGTCGCGGTTTCGTCCCGCTAGACTCCCGAACCCGGGTTTCGGTCTTTACCGCCGGTGAACGCCGAAAGCGGCGCGCGGCCCGAAAGGGCGTTACGGGAGACTACAGGCCGGTTCCCGCGCCGTGCGCCCGTATGAAATGCGCACGGACAAATACAGAACCGGGCCCGGGCGGCCTGGTAGCGTAATGCGAAGGGCCGCCTGGGCTTTTGCGAAAGCGAGATGCAACATGTCCCGAAGTGACTTCGCCGGTAATCGCACTTTTTCTTGATAGCAAACAAGGAGCAAAAATGGGACTGCCTCCGGCGCGCGTGTTGGCTGGGGGCGTTGCGGGTAATCTTGGAGCGCGCCGGAGGCTGTCCCATTTTTTCTTGGGAGTCTTTCTCGCTACGGTGTGATTCTAAATCCTTCCAATCCCCAGGGCGGCAGCATACTGGTTGACATACAGTCCAGAATGGTTCCTTCCGCGTGTTCGGCCCCTGTTTCCGCGTTGATGCGGGTCAATTGATATTCCCCGGACATGCCGAGCGCCTCCGGGTCCAGGGTGAGCGTTGCGGTCACAGGAAACGTACCAAGATTGGCGACGATAACCAGCCAGGCATCCGCCGTCCGGTAGACGACACCCTGCACATTTGGGTCGGATGCCTTCAGTACAACACGGTTCTGACCGGGAAGATTAAAGGCTTCCGCCTTTTCAACATCCATATAGGACAACAATCTCCAGTAAGGCATTATGAATGCGTACTCCGGCCCATCCGCTTCCAGGGAGAAGGTATATCCTTCGCCGTGTTCCGCCTTCATGCCCATCACCAGGTGCGGGTAAACGCCCCAGGCGGCCATTTTGGCCGTGCCTTCCGCGTTACGATACGCGGGCAGGTCGAGCGTCCAGGGCATACACACGCTACCGCCCAACATGCCCTTGTAGCCGGCCTCGACGATATCGGAAAACATTAACCGGTCGCTGCCCGTTTCGCCGGGGAGATAAGCGTCAAAACACAAGTTGGCCAGAATGCCTGAATTGAACGAGCCCTGGTGGCCGATGAGAAATCCTTTCTCTCCGACCAAATCCCGCAGGCGCCGGGTAAACATAAAATAGTCCTTTGCGGGAACATGGGTGCCGTTCGGGCTGTAATGGGTATCGCCAAGGATTATTTCCGGATCGTATTGGCTTTCATGCCATGAGACCGCTGTGGGCCCGTGCCAGTCCACGTAGAGTCCATCCCAATCCCGTCGGCAATAGGTTTCAAAGAATCCCGAATCGAGTGCGTACGGTTCGATGCCGCGCATGTACAGTCCCATCCGCAGCCCCTTCTGATGCGCATAGGCCAGGGCCTTTACCATCTCCTCATGATTCCGGGCTTCCCGGTAGTCGGCGTGGGGGTTGCCGTTGCTGCCGCGCTGACGCATCCATTCCATGTGGAGAATGAGCATGGTGGCGTTTGCCTCAACCATTTTGTCTATCTGTGCTTCTGTTGGATACCAGTGTTCCAGGTCCAGCCAGTTCACCCAATGGAAGACCCGCTGTCCCACTGCGTTGCTTCTCGGAGGTCCGCTAACGGCGGTCCCACACCCGAGGGCGAACGCATTCCTGTATTCAAAAGGGCCTTTCAGTGTAGTGCTGTTCGTTCCCAGTCGCCAGCAAAACCTGCCTTCACCCTCCTTTTGAAACAGCGCATTGCCAGACAAAGGTCGTTTATGCTCCACAAAGACTTCCACCTCGTTGGTGAAGCTTTTAGCCGTGTTGGCACCGAAGGCAACCCGGGCGGAAGGAAAACCGTTCCCCTGCTTGGCGACATTTTCATCACGAAACCGGACAAAGTGCCGCAGGGTTTCGTTCACATCGAAATGAAGGGCAATCTCGCCCGAAGCCTCCGCGCCGACTGGAAGAGTCAATAGGACGTTTACAAAAACGGCGCCCTCCGGACAGATGAGATATTCAAGCCGAACCCGCCAGGGAAATACCGTTCCGTCTTCGGCGCGAGGCGCGGCCTCCACCGAACACTGAATATCCCCACCGGTTTCCCGTAGTCCATGGAGGGATGCACTTGTGTCCAGGGCAAGGCGATATTCTTTCCCGCCGTCTTGCAGAGACAAGGCAGGAAAACCCCGGTCCGGTCCCGGAAATAGTTCGTGCCACAGACTGCCGTCATAAAGTTGGATCTCGGAGACCGTTCCTCCGTACTGTCCGTCCACAATCATCCGGAAATGGTCTCCAAAAATCCTGGCTGAGGACGCTGTCTTTTCCAAAGTCAATCCGGCGCCGCATGGCACAGCACGCAGGAGGACAATAAAGGCAAGTAACATTCCGCCGTACGGGAACCGCCTGTCCGACGGCCGGTGTTTCCGTTTGGGGCTCATGCCCCCGCTTTCTTATAAAGGTATACCAGGGCGCAGGGCCGAGCGGAAGGGGCAACCTGCAATCCCGGTTCCATCAGGTCGCGTCCCAATGCGGTGACGGGAGTCTCTTCGTCAATGTTCTGGACGCTGTAGGAAGCGTCTGGATCGAGCCCCTGAAGCGGCAACCGGGCGGAGTCGTAGATACTGCCCTCGCGCCGGAATACCTGGACCATGCCTTCACCCGTTTCCGGACGGTCAAACTGCCAGGCCATCCAGACGCCGTTGTTCGTGCTGTACGGAGTCAGGGGATAATAGTCGCCCATGAAGTTCGGCGCGTAGCGCTGCCAGTCCGCCAGTTGACGGCGCATCAAGTCATAATCGAGGCTCTTGTCGCGCATGTCCCAGTGGCAGGTGAATTCCGGTGCCGCATTGCTCCGGAAATCGTAGTTATCTATGACCTTGACGCCCGTACCCGAAAAGGGAATCCAGAAACTGATGCCGTAGGTGTGGCATTGGGTGGCAATAGGGTCAAAGGGAAAATCCGTACGCCACAGCGGCACCGCGCGGCGCAGGGTTTCCAGGTCGTTACGGCGACCGCCGGAAGCGCAGGTATCAATGAGCAGGTCAGGGTGGCGGCGACGCAGTTCGTCCCAGTAGTGGAACAGGCCGACTATATGCTTGTTCTCGGTTATTCCCTGCCGGTCCGGCGCGTCGTTGGCGCGCCAGGCGTCCAACGGGTCCATGTTGAAATCCTGGCGATACAGGTCAATGCCCTCCTCGGTCAGTAGCTTGTCAACATGGTCAACGAGCCAGTGCAGGGCTTCCGGGTTGCCGAGATTAAGCAGGCCGCCCCCATTACCGCCGAGAATCCATTCGGGATGCGTATTGGAAAGCCATGTGTCCGCGGCGACCCGTTCGGGTTCAAACCACACGATAATATCAATATCCCGCTCATGGGCATAGTCGCTTACCGCGCGCAGTCCACGGGGGAAACGCGTCTTGTCCACTTCCCACGTGCCTGTCTTGGGCCAGGAACCGTCACAGGGATACCACCCGGCGTCCATCCACCAGTAGTCAATGTGTAGGTTTTCTTCCAGGTAACGATCGATGAAATACATCTGCTTTTCTTCATCGGCATTAATCATTTCGCCATATTGCGCGGAGGTGTCCGCCGTAACAAAGGGCTTGACCTCCCGGCCGCCCGGGCGCGGCAGGTTATGGGCAATCATCCACCGGCGCCAGAGGTTTTGCGCGCGTATCCAGTCGCCCTTCCAGAATTGAAGGGCGACCAGGGGAGTGCGGATCTCCTCTCCGGGGTGGAGAAGGAAGCGGGTCAGTTCCTGGCCTGCCTGAATCTGCAGTTTCTTGGCGTTGTCACGGGTAAACGACGCCGCCCACTGGCCCGGCCATCCGAGGGCGACAATGAGGCCGTCGGCACAGGTGGATTCCACGTTGAAATAGCACAGGTCACTGCTGGTGGCGCGTCCACGCGCGCCGGCGATGGTTTTGGTCATTCCGCTGATCAGGGACGTTTCAAGGGGCTCATAGTCATTGACCTGGCAGGGACTTCCCACAAAATGATGGAGCAGGAACTCCCCCCGGTCGCCTCGTTCCAACCGGAT
>JAKJCY010000230.1 GCA_022706235.1 Candidatus Hydrogenedentota bacterium
CCCGTCCAGCTGCTGGTCGAACTGGGGAAACACCAGGTTCCAGAATTCGAGAAATCGTTCATGGGGATCGTTTTCCAGCGTGGCGTTCGGATCGATATGGGCTCCCCGGTCATAGAGTAGTTCGGAACACGGCCCGCAGGCGCCCGTGTCTCCGGCGGGACCCCAAAAATTGTCCTTGGCGCCGAGGCGCACGATCCGTTCCGGCGGCAAGCCGATTTCTTTTCCCCAGATAGCGGCGGCCTCATCGTCTTCCAGATACACGGACACCACCACGGACTCGGGAGAGAACTTAAGCACCTGGGTGGTGAATTCCCAGCCCCATTGAATGGCTTCCTGCTTGAAATAATCCCCGAAAGAAAAATTGCCCAACATTTCGAAAAAGGTCAGGTGCCGCGATGTCTTGCCGACTTCATCCAAATCGTTGGCCTTGCCGCCGGCACGCAGACATTTCTGGGACGTAGTGGCACGCCGGTAGGGCACGGGGACTTCCCCGGTGTAATAGGGCTTGAACTGGACCATGCCCGCGCTGGTAAACAGCAGAGTCGGGTCATTGCTCGGCACAATCCGGTCGCTCTTTTCAATAACATGGCCGCGTTCGCGAAAATACTCCAAGAAGCGGGCACGAATTTCATTGCTCTTCATGAATTACTCTCCATTTTGAAGGTGGGGCAAAAATAATAGCAAAATCAGGGCGTTAAACGCACCTTATGCGGGAAGACCATGCTGCCCGAAACAGGAAAATCCTGACAGGCGGTCAAGATTTTCGCACGGGACTCATCTTAATGTTGGCCAGGAAACTTCGGAACCAGGAGTTAAAGTCTTCCAGCAGGCCGTAAAAGATGGGCACGACAAAAAGAGTCAGTATGGTGCCCGCCACGAGCCCGCCAATCAGCGCCCGGCCCAGTCCGGCAAAGGTGGCCGAACCTCCCGTTTCCGCCAGGGCCACCGGCACTAGGCCGAGGATGGTGGTGATGGCGGTCATCATGACGGGTTTAAACCGATCGCGGCCCGCCTGGATGATGCCTTCATTACGGTCACCCATGGCTGCGCAGGTGTGGCGCATGTGGTCCACAATCACGATCCCGTTATTGACGATGACACCGGCCATGAGGATACAGCCTATGAGAGAAATGGAATCGAAGGGGGTGGAGGTGAAATAAAGCACCCAGATCGCGCCAATGCCCGCCAGGGGCACCGTGGTCATGATGGAAAAGGGCAGCACCAGCGACTCGAACAGCGCGCACATAACCAGATAAATGAGGATCACGGCCATCAGCATGGTAACGGTGAAATTGGCGAGGTTCTTTTCCAGCTCGTCGAATTCATCGCCAAACAGAAATTCATACATGGGCGGCAGGTCAATGCTGTCCATGAGTTCGCGCAACTGTTGTTTCACCGCCATCAGGTTCCGTGTATCGGTGCGGGCGTACACGCCGATGACATTTTTTCCGTTCACCCGCTTGATGCGGCTGGGCGCGGGCGCTTTCGCGTAGTCGGTGAGCTGGTGGAGCGGCGTCAGCTGACCGAACAGGCCGGGCAGCGCAATGGTATCCAGGTTGGCCTGGGACTGGCGGTCCTCTTCGCGGAACTGTGCCCAAACCGGAATCTCGCGGCCGCCCAGTTTCAGGTAAGGCATACGCACGCCGCGCAGAGCGGCGTCCACCGTTTGGGCGATGATCATGGGCGTCACCCCCGCGCGTTGAGCGAGCGGCGCGTCAATAATCACCTGCACCTCCTGGCTTTCCTGTTGCACCCCCAGTTTGATATCGCGCAGGGATTCTATTTTGGCCATGGACTCCGCAATGTTGCGGGCGTAAACGCCAAGCACTTCCGGATCATCGCCGCGCAGCATGATGTTGACTCCCCGTTCCGCGCCGGGATCGCCGACATCCGCCGTGAACAGATTAATCCGCGCCCCGGGAACCTGCGCTGGGAGCTTCTGTGACAGAATACTCATTACCTGGTCCGTGGTAAATGGAGGGTCGGTCCCCTTGGGCCCGTCGTCTTCCGTATAGAGATACACATGAATCTCGCCTCCGTCGCGCCCGTGACGCGTGAGCAGATATTTGACGCCCAGGGTCTCCCGCAACAGGTCAATCTCTTCTTCCAGTCGCTGAAACAGAGTGGTGGCCTCCCCCATTCCGTAATTGGACGCAAGGTTTACGCTCACAGTGATTTCCCGCATATCCAGTTTCGGCAGGGAGCGCATGCCCACTTCCTTCATCGGCAGGCGTACCGTAACGAAAATGACGAGTAATACAGCCGAAATAAAGATAAACCGCCAGCGCAGCGATGCGCGCAACATGGAGGCATACACACTGACCACGGCCTCCACCGTATTGCCGGCCCAAGTCAGCAGGCGGTTTGGCCGTTCATCCTGATGCGCGTTACCCTGCCGTTCGGACCGGCGTTCAAGCATGCCCAGGATCAGGGGAATCAGGGTAAGGGCCACGATTAAACTGCCGCCCAATGCGGCCACCAGCGGTTCGCCCAGTTGCTCCATGAAAACGGACATCTGGCCCGCCTGCATATAAAACATGGGCAGGAAGACGACACACGTGGTCGCGGTCGACGCGACAATGGCGAGGTTGACTTCCTCGGGCCCCTTGATCAACGCTTCCCGGATGGGCAAACCGAGAGACCGGTGGCGCAGAATGTTTTCCACCACCACAATGGAATTATCCACCAGCATGCCCACGGAAATGATCATGGATACCATCGTAATGATATTAAGCGACATGCCGGTAAAAAACATGAACACCAGGGCGAATACCAGCGATGTCGGGATCGAAAAGGCCACCAGCGCGGTGGGAACCAGCCGGTGAATAAAGAGCAACAGCACCCCGATTGCCATCACCGCACCAAAAAGCCCTTCTTTGAACAGGTTGTCCAGCGCTTTGATGATGAATACGGACTGGTCGAACAGCGGCAGTACCCGGGTGTTGGCAAAGGTGGGCGTCTGGACCAGCATGTCCAATTCCCGGCTCACCGCCTTGCACACGTCCACCGTGTTGGATTGCGATTCTTTGGTGACCAGCAGAACCAGGCCGTCCGTGCCATCCAGGGTGACCCGCTCGGTTTCCTCCCGGGAACTGAACTGGACGGAAGCGACATCGCCCAATTGCAGTCCGTTGGGCCCGACCACAATACGCGCGATGTCTTCAACGCTGCGGTATTCCCCCTCGTACCGTACATAATAACGCGTCGACTTGTCCGTCAAATCGCCCAGAGAAAGATTAATGCTGCCTTCCCGGACACGCTGAATAATATCCGTGAGGGCCAGGTTAAAACTCCGCAACTTGTCCTGTTCAAATTCAATCAGTACCTCCCGGGGCGCGGAAGGAGAGTGGACTTCCACCTTGGCGACACCGGGCAGGCGGCGCAGGCGCGGCTCCGCCACCTTGCGGACCAGGTGGGCGAACTCCTCCCGGTCACCGGGGTTGAACATGCCAATGACCATGACCGGTACCGAATCGATGCTGAAGCGCTTCATCTGCACCCGGTCCACCTCCTTGGGCAGAACGAGTTTCAGGCGCTCGATACGGTCGCGGATTTCACCGGTCACCACGGTCATGTTGGCCTCTACACCGAAAAGCATCTCCACGGTACAACCGTTGCTGTGTGAATTGGTTTCGATGCGGGTCAATCCGGGAATGGTGCGGAACTCCCCTTCTACGGGCACGGCAATCTGTTGTTCCACCTGCTCGGGCACCGCCCCGGGGTAGGGAAAAATCACCAGCATAAAGGGCGCTTCCGCCCGGGGCAGAAAGGTCAGAGGCAGGCGATACCACGCGATGACGCCCAATCCCAGCATGGTCAGGGAAAGCATCAGCACCGAAACGGGATGCTTCAGGGCGAAACCGGTTATCGAAAACTTCATGAGCGGTCTTTCCCGCCGAAAAGGCTATATGCCATGGGGATGATAAACAGGGTCAGCAGGGTCGCCACGGACAGGCCGGCAATCAGGGTCAGCGCCATGGGCCGCCGCATTTCAGCGCCTTCGCCGGATGCAACAACCATGGGTATCAATCCCAACACAGTGGTGATGGTCGTCATGAGGATGGGACGCAGACGCACTTTGCCCGCTTCCACAATGGCGTCCGTCTTGGTCATGCCCCGCGCACGGAGCTGGTTGGTATAGTCCACGAGAACGATGGCGTTGTTGACCACGATGCCGATAAGTATGATGCCGCCCAGGAAAACCATGACGCTCAGACTGGTTTCCGTAAGCCAGAGCGTGTAAATCACGCCGATAAAGGCCAGCGGCGCGGTAAACATGACCAGCGCGGGCTGCACAAGGGACTCGAATTGGCAAGCCATGACTACATACACCAGGAACGCAGCCAGGAGCAGCACAAAACGCAGACTTTTAAATGCAGTGTCCAGTTCGCGGCGCTGACCACTCTGCAGGTAATACATGTCAGCCGGCATTTCGAGTTTGGACAGTGCTTTATCTATGTCGGCGGATGCCGCGCCCAGGTCGCGCCCTTCCACATTGGCCGAAACCAGGACCGTTCGCCGCTGCCCGACACGGCGGATTTCACTCGGCCCCTCTTCAATGCGCACCTCCGCCACATCGCCGAGGGGGATGGGGGTCGGCCCGTCCACGACGGACAGGCTGCGCAGATCATCCACACCGCGCAGGATACCCTGGTCCGCACGTACGCGAATATCAATTTTGTCCGCGCCGCGACTGAACCGGGTGGCCACTTCCCCTTGTATCTCCGAACGCAACCGCTGGGCCACCTGACCGGGCGATAAACCACGCTCGGCCAGAAGATTGCGGTCCATCTCAATAATCAATTCCGGGTATCCCGGCTTGACGCTTAACTCCGCGTCTTTGACCCCCGGGATGGTAGCGATTTCCGCCACCGCCTCCTGGCCGAAGCGCCGCAGGTCCGGAAGCATGTCACCGACAATCTGGGTTTCTATGGCACTCCGGAAACTGAAGAGGGTCGGCATGGAAAAGGTAATGATTTCATCGCGGGCCGCGTCCAGAATCCGGCGGCGGAGGGTTTCTATCACCGCGTCCTGCTGAAGGGCCGTCTCCTCGGGATCGCGCAGAAGCACCGTGAACTCGGCCACGTTTTCGCCCCGGTCATTCCCCGAACTCTGCTCTTCTTCCCCGATCTCCACGGTCACCGAATCCACTTCGGGCACCTGACGGATAATTTCCTCGAAACGCCGCGCCCGCACTTCCGTTTCCTCAAGCTGGGCGCCGGCCTGGATTTCCATGCGCAGGCCGAATTCGCCCTGCCGCATCGGCGGCATCAATTCCCGGCCCAGTTGAACCGCCAGATATCCGGCATGGACAGTAATCAACAAGACCAAAAGCAGGAACAAGAAACTCAGGCGCAGGCTGCCGCGCAACATCACGCCATAGCCCCTCCTGAACGCCTCAAAGGTAACGGAAAATGCGCGCAGGGGCAGGTAAAATACTGCATTAAAAAGCAGGCGGACCACCTGGAAAATCCCGTAGAAAACAGACAGGACCAGGAACAATGCGGAGACAAGAACTGTGGATGCGATTCCCAGGATGATTCGGCACAAAAACAACGCCAGGACAATGGGCAGCAACAACACGTAATATGGCACTTGAATCAGGCTGCGCCATGAGGGCTTGCGAAAGGCGTCGGCCAGGGAGGACCACGTAGGAGCAAGAAAATCGGTTCCGCTCTGGCGCACGAACCCGACACCATATCCCAAACCCAGAAATGGTATCATCACCAGGGCTTTTATGACCCCATAACCCTTTTCGTCACGGCCTTCCCGGTATGCGCGCAGCGGCCAGATGACATAACGGTCGGCCTGCAATTCCCCGGCCGTGCGGGACACTACGAGGGGAATGAGGTACAGCGCCGTCAACAAAGACGCCGAAAGTGAAAACGTCACGGTCATGGCGAGGTTGCCGAAGAGCTGTCCGGCAATGCCCTCGACAAAGGCCACCGGGAGGAACACGCAGATCGTGGTCAGCGTGGAGGATATCACGGCACCGTATACTTCGCGCGTTCCCCGGTCCGCGGCAGCCACCAGTTCATCACCCTCTTCCCGGCACCGGAAAATGCTTTCCAGCACCACGATCGAATTGTCCACCAACATGCCTACACCCAGGGCGAGCCCACCGAGTGACATAATGTTGAGGGAAATGTTCTGGAAAAACATGGGCACAAAGGCGGTGATTACGGAAATGGGTATGGATACGCCGATAATCAGGGTGGATCGCATTTCCTGCAGGAAAAGATACAGTACAAGCAACGCCAGAATGCCGCCCTGGATAATGGCATCCTGCACTTCCTTGATGGCACCACGGATGAAACGCGACTGGTCGCTGATCATGGACAACCGGGCATATGGAGGCAGACGGTCCAAGAATGCGCCTTTT
>JAKJCY010000231.1:0-301 GCA_022706235.1 Candidatus Hydrogenedentota bacterium
ATGGACGCGGGTTTGTGCAGGCCTGGGAAGGACTGCGGCAACGGTACCGGGACCCGTCGCAACGCCTGCACCAGTTCCACGTCTGGTTTGACGGCCTGCGAACCATCCAGTTCATACACCGCCTTCGTGAAAGCGCTCTTCCGGACCTTACCACGCGTGAAGCACTCCATGCCTTGACTGATTGGCTGCCCGAAGAAATGCTGTGGTTTGCGGATATGCCGGGAGAAGCGGTGCTCGATGCGCTGCGGCGAACCGGCCTGCGACGGCACGGCCCCCGCGTTTGCCCTGTGCCTGATTATTG
>JAKJCY010000231.1:320-6354 GCA_022706235.1 Candidatus Hydrogenedentota bacterium
TCTTCCGGTCACAAGTTGAAAAAGAAACCCCATTCCCGTCAACGCCAGCCAGGCCAACAGTTCCGTGGAAAGGTCCTGCAAGGCGGGGCCGGTGTCCGGGCGCGCGGGGGTGACTCCCATCGCCTCCAGCAGCAGGAGAATGCCCCGCATGGCAAACCACGCCCCAATGGCCGCCGTAATAAGGCTGACGGCGTAGCGCTCGAGGAGAAAAGACGCGGCCGCGCCTGACAAGGCCATTACCAAGACAAGGGCAATTCCATAATTGGTTTCGTCAAAGACCATTCGCGCCCAGTACCAGGCGACCAGGGCACTCATGCCCCCGCCGAACACAACCACCCCAAGCCGATAGGCCAGATGCGCGATAATGCCGCCGGTAATACCGCCCGCCACCAGCGCAATGCCGACGACGGCCAGGTTGCCCTCGGTAAAATATCCCGCAACCAGCGCCGCCGCTAGTCCTACTGCGATAAACCCTGACACATCGAGGAAAAACCGTATGGTTCGATACCCGAAGAAACAACACAGGATACCGCCTGCAGCCAATAGAATGGAAGCGGGGTCCAGGCGTGTCATGGACAAGGATTCAATCCAGGGTTTCAGACTGTCTGTCAGGGCCGCTGTTTCCAAGAAAGGTCTCTTTCCTTTTCAATTTTAAGCGCCAGGGACCATTTTTTTTCGGGAAAGGTTGCTTCGGGATACTGGCACCGTCTACGTTTCCGCCCGGAACGCCCCCCCCTTTACACGTTGAACAAAAGACTGCCGCCTGGCGCGCGTGCCGGAAAACCTCAGTAGGCTTCCGCGGGCAGCATCTTTTTGGCGATTAATTGACGCCCCCCCGCCTCGGGATGCGTATCTTCCATCACGACACCGCTTCCATTGATGGTAAGTATGCGGAAGCGTTGTTGCAACATATCGCCCACCTTGACCTGCTGCTCCTTCTCCGCCAAAGCCGGGTTGTTCAGACGAAAAACCGCCGTTTCATTTTCTAAATTCAGGTCGGTGAGTATGAACGCAAAATAACCGATTTCCTGGTTGACCTCTTTCATAAGCGCTATTAACTCAGCGTTCGTGTCCCGTTCCGCCGCAAGGGTAATGTCCCGGGAAGTGCTGGTCAACTTTTTAATGTCAAAGGGTTTCGCGTACATGCGGGATTTGATGTCCTGCACGATTTTTTCCCGGACCTCACGCAGGGTCGTTTTGTTTTCCGCGCTTTCGTTCCGCTTCAGCGCGCGAAGGGCCTCCTCGTGAGCGTCAAGCAACGGCCCGCCCCCATTGAGTATCTCTCTGGCACGGTTCGGCAGGCCGGCATTGGCATCTGCAGCATCATCCTGATCCCGCCGTCCCTGGCATACCCCGGTGAAATGCACCACGGCATAGACTATTACCAAAACAGCTATAATCAGCGCCACAATGGCTATTCGCTGCCGCGTTTCACCATCCCCATGCTTCGCCTCATGCTTTTTTGAGGGAGGGGATAAATCAATGGAAGCCACGTCCAGAGCATCCCGCATTCTCCCCGGCGTACCTTCACTATCCCCGGCCCCTGAATCCGCCCCGGTAATCCTGCGCAACCGGCCCATCAGGGAGTGCCGGCTCATTTCAAGACGTTCCCGCTCTTCTTCCTTGAGCTGGGCGCGTTCTTCCTGTATAAACGACTCCAAGGCATCCGTCACATTTCCGGAAATGGTATAGGTGCCGATTTTCTCCCCTCCGAGGTCCTCCACCGTAAACGTTTCCTGTTCCTTTCGGGGCCGGCCCACGTCAGCGCCGCAATACCTGCACTTAATAGCAAGAACACTAATAGGCATGCGACATACATAACACAACCGCATGGCGTCTTGCTCTGTTTTTCCGTGTTCTTTTTGGCTCATCAACAAGCACCTTCTATCCGCGCGACACGCCCCCTGTACGATGCTCGGGGACATTAAAAACAAAGGCCGACACTATCATATCACCCCGGCGTTTTCCTGCCACCCTCACCCGTTGCCCGGGCGACATTTCGCACGTTCAGGCTACGACATCCGCCTGTCACCAACCGTCTCCTACCGTACCGATCGCGTGTCCTGCGGCAAAACCGCTTTAACATCTATGCATTATAGAGTGAATCCTTGCTCTATTTCCATTTCACGTTCGAGGCGCTTTTTCAACGTCAGAGAAGCCGCTTTGGTTTTGCCGCACCCATTCGCCCAAGGCTATCCCGGCGCTTACGGAAGCGTTCAAACTGTCCAATTCTTTGCGGATAGGAATAGAAACGATAAAATCACTATGTTCTTTTACCAGACGCCTTATGCCCATGCCCTCACTGCCGATCACCAGGGCAACGCGGCCTCTTAGGTCAGCCTGCCACAGCAACCGGTCCCCACCGGCATCAAGGGCGTTCACCCAGAACCCTTCTTTCTTCAGGCGCTGGATATCGCGGACCAGGTTGGTCGCCTGTATGAGGTCCATATACTCAACCCCCCCGGCCGAAGCTTTCACAACCGCCGGTGTAATGGGCGCGGCACGGTCTTTCTGGAACAACACCCCCGCAGCACCGAAAGCTGCGGCGCTCCGGATAACAGCCCCGAAATTCATGGGGTCCGTGATGCTGTCCAGAATCAGGACGACACACTGCTCCGGCACCCCCTTATCCAGCCATGCACCCAGGCTCAGGAGCGGCAAGGGGGACACCTCAAGCACCACTCCCTGATGCCGGGCGCCGTTCGCCAGCCTGTCGAGGGATGCCCGGTCGGTCCGGACAATCCGTTCCGCCGGAAGGGCGGCGATTATCTCTTCAATCCCTTCGGCATTTTCATACACCAAGGCCCGGTAGACTTCCCGCCTGCCCGCACGCAGGCAGGCCAGTGCGGGCAGACGGCCGACCACGACATCGGATTCGATACTTCTCATTGAAGATCGTTTACTTCTTTAATCTTTGTAACCCGTAATTTCAGGTTGTTATTGTCCGCGACACGGGCATCAACTGCATGCGCGTTGGCTGCCATCAGTTCCTCCAGCAGGGCACAACTTTCCTGTATGCGCCCCAGCTTCTCCAGGCATTTTGCCATGCGGTATTTATTGTACCAGCAGTTGGCGCCCGAAGCGCCGTACCGGTCCACGGCAAGTTTCATGATGTCATAAGCCCGCTGATACCGCCACTGATAAAGCAGGTATCCGCCGATGCGGGTGAGGCCGGCTTCGTCGCGCGTGTCAAGTTCAGCATCCTGGCCCGGCGTGGCTTTGGTATACCGGCCGACCATAAAGTTTATTCCCGGACTGGAGGCCAGAAATCCGATACCCACAATGACAAGTATCAGGACAGGCCACTTTAAACCGCTCAAATCCATACCCGTTTCCTTTCGGTTAGATGCCCAACAACGAACGAATGCGCGTTGTCACATCGGTTAACAGAGGAATATAGGTCAGGGATGCGACACATCCCAGGACAAACAAGATAACAGCCAGGGTTATCACTACGCCCACTGCCCGCTTGAGTCCGAAAAAGAATCCCCGCTTGTACCCTTTTTCCGATTCCAGCGCCTGGGCCCGGTGCATATATTGCTCATACTTTTCGCGGCACACCTCGGAACAATATAATCCGGTAACCGATACAATACCGCATTGCTTGCACACAGGCTTGCTGCATTGCAGGCAACGCCCCACCGCCTCCAGTCCGGGATGGTTGATACATCCGATGATCTTGGCACCCGTCATAGAAAACACTCCTTATTTGTGTCCCCGTTGCCTGACTGAGGCACACTACCTATATCCACATTTTAGCATAAGAAACGGAATATTGCATGCTTATTTCCCGCAGGAACCGCCCGGAGGTCTCGTCAGCGGGCCGGGAGGGCGGCACATCGGGCGAAACAGACAGGAAATGCACATTAATGAGACTTCAAACCCGGAGAAATCACACGCAAAAGGCGCATGGGAACGGACATGGGGTTGTGTGCTAGACTTAGGTGCTCTACAGTGTGCCATGTTCCCGCGAATCACCGGTCAGCAACGCACGGGACAGCCTCGCTCCGCGTATGCCGATGGTTCGAGACTTATCGGGAGAGCCGACCCTACGCGAAAGATGCCTTATGGTTTCGATTCCATTCAACCGCGCGGCCCTTGTGGGCAACGAGAAGCCCTATATGGAAGCGGCTTTGTTGTCCGGTCGCATCATGGGCAACGGGGAGTATACCCGTCGCTGCGAAATACTATTGAGTCGCCTGACCCGCACAAAGCATGCCTTATTGACGACTTCCTGTACCAGCGCGCTCGAAATGGCCGCTTTGTTGCTTGATTTGGCACCCGGAGATGAAGTCATTGTTCCCTCCTTCGCGTTTGTTTCCACGGCCAACGCCTTTGTCGTCCATGGGGCAACACCGGTTTTTGCGGATATCCGTCCGGATACGCTCAATCTGGATGAGAAAGGCGTGGAAGCGCATATCACCAAGCGCACCCGCGCCATAGTTGCCCTCCATTACGGCGGCGTGGCTTGCGAGATGGGCGTCCTGTCCGAAATCGCGCAACGGCACGGCCTGCTCCTGATAGAAGACAACGCGCACGGCTTGTCCGGCGCGTATCATGGCCACGCCCTGGGTTCTTTCGGTCACTTAGCCGCGCTCAGTTTTCACGAAACCAAGAATTATACCTGCGGCGAAGGAGGCGCTTTATTGATAAACGAGGAAGCCTTCCGTGCCCGCGCGGAGATTCTGCGTGAAAAAGGCACCAACCGCCAGGCGTTCTTCCGGGGCGAGGTGGACAAGTACAGCTGGGTGGACCTGGGCAGCAGCTATGTAGTGTCGGACATCCTGGCGGCTATGCTGCTGGCGCAATTAGAATGCTTTGAACAGATATTCCAAAAACGCCGCTGCCTGTGGGAACGCTACCGGACGGGTTTGGCATCGTGGGCTGAAGCCCGGGGAGTACAGATGCCGGTCGTCCCCGCCCATTGCCAACAGGCCTATCATCTCTTCTATCTGCTCATGCCGTCGGAAGCCCTGCGGGACCGCTTCATAGAATACATGAGGGACCATGGCATCCATGTCGTGTTTCATTACCTGCCACTGCACCTGTCCCAAATGGGACGACGTTTCGGCGGGCAAGGCGGCGATTGTCCCGTTACGGAATCCGCCTGCGGGAGGCTGGTCCGCCTGCCGCTATATTACGGGCTCAAGGAAGAAGAGCAGCAGCATATCCTGCAGACTGTGGCGGATTTTACCTGGTAGCAATTTGAAATATAGGCGACAAAGGGGACAGGCGTTCCCGGCATCATTTCAGGAACCACCGAATGAATCAGGCAACGGAGCAGATGCACGAAAATGAGCAAACAGCAGGATATCCCATACGTGGCCTGCTCCGAAGTGCATTTATCCTGTTCCTGGGATTACTGCTCACCGCCGTCGTTATCGCCGCAGCTGAATGCGGCTTGATTCTGTTTGACATAGCGCCTCCTATCCCTCTTTTCGTGGATAATCCCTTTTCGGATTCACCGGCCTATGCGGTAAACCCCGGTTATTATCAGCAGTTCATGTACCGCCTCGGCGGTAAACCTACCCCGGAAGACTTCGAGATGTGGGGATTCAGTATTCCCAAGGTGAAACCGCCCGATACCTGCAGGATTGTCCTCCTCGGCGGCTCCGCCGCTTTCGGACACCCCAATCCGGAGTTCGGATTTCATGAAATCCTGCGCGTCATGCTGCAAGATGCCGCCCCCGAAATACCCCTGGAAATCTACAACCTCGCTTGTCCCATATTAAATGCCTACGTCATGGAAGAGATTGCCGAAGCCTGTATAAAAATTGAGCCGGACCTGTTTCTTGTGTATATGGGCAACAATGAATATGACGGTCCTTTTGGTCCCGCCTGGCATAAAGACACCTTTCTCGCCACTCATGTGTACCAACCGCTACTGCACCTTTCCAGGAAGTTTAGACTTCTTCGGCTTGCCAAATCGCTACGTCGCAGAGCAGGATGGGATCCCTGGGAAGATGTTGATAGCGCTGCGTATTTCAACACGCTCCTTCCCGTCCGGCAATCGTCGCGTTCCCGCGCTTCCATG
>JAKJCY010000232.1 GCA_022706235.1 Candidatus Hydrogenedentota bacterium
CACCTGAGCGGTATTGTGGATTTTTCCAATGGTGCCGTGTGTACCATGGTCACCAGCTTTGATGTATGGCGCGGTGATTTGCCTTGTATCACGATTCACGGCACGGACGGTTCCCTCAGCGTGCCCGATCCAAACACCTTCGGCGGCGAGGTGAACCTATTTCGAAACGGTTACGATAGTTGGAAGACGGTGCCCCATTCCCATGCCTACGCGGTACAATCACGCGGCCTCGGCCTCGCGGACATGGCTGCGGCCATCCAGACCGGGCGTCCGCACCGGGCCTCTGGCGAACTCGCCTATCACGTGCTTGATATCATGCAGGCCTTTCTTGACAGCGGCGAAACACACACGCGGGTAGCCTTGGAAAGCACTTGTGAACGTCCCTCGCCCATGCCCATGGGGCTGTGGGATGGCCGGGTGGACTGAAGCGGGCCGTCCTGCATTCCTGCCCGGTATGGTTATACTGGGGTATGGTTTACGTTTCTCATGAGGAGATAGTGGTTATGCAGCTTTTAAAGGGGCTTTACCAGGTGGGCGGTGATTTGAACGGCATCACCTGGGCCGGGGTGGATGCCGGATTCGATGACGCGAACACCTATGCCCTGGATACGGGCAACGGGATTCTGCTCTTTGATTGCGGTTGCGGCGACACCCTGGACCAAATCTACGACAACATGCGCTACTGGGGCCTTGACCCGGCTGCGATACGGTATTGTCTGCTTACGCACGCCCATCTGGACCATGCGGGCGCGGCCTATCTTCTGAAGAAAGCGGGTGTCACGATTGTCTCCCATGTCAATGCGGCCGAGGCCGTCGCCGCCGGTGACGAGCGGTGTTGCGCGTTCCTGTACCACAAGGTGTTTACCCCCTGTGAGGTTGACCTGCAGGTCCAGGGCGGGGATGTCCTGAATCTTCTGGAGGTGCCCATTGAGGCGCTGCATTTTCCCGGTCACACCATGGGTTGCACGGCATACGCATTCACGCTCTCCGACAAGCGCATTGTCGTCTGCGGCGATGTCATCGGTACTCTGAATGTCGGCTATTTCGGTTGGGACGGTTCCATTGATTTCAATAAAGCCGCTTACACGGAATCCCTGACTCGTTTTGCCCGGATGAATTTTGATGTGATGCTGTCGGGTCACGGCATGTCGTATTTTTATAAACCGCGCCGTCGCGTGGAAGAGGCGCTGAACCAGGCCCTGATACAATGGCGATAACCGAACTGATGAAGGCAAATCCATGAGCGAACATTCCAACCTGTTTATCAAGCGTCTCGAGGCGGGGGAGACCGTCATCGGCATTGCCGGCCTCGGGTATGTGGGCTTGCCGCTGGCTCAGCATTTTGTGAAGGCGGGCCTCCGCGTTGTCGCCGTAGATACCGACCCGGGCAAGATCGCGCGCTTGCGGCGCGGGGAAAGCTACCTGCTTCATCTTTCCGCCGAATGGGTTCCGGATGCCATTGAACAGAAGATCTTTTGCCCCGCCACGGGCTATGATGCGCTCATCGGGGCGGATGCCGTGATTATCTGTGTGCCGACGCCGCTGAATCCGCACCGGGAGCCTGACTTGTGCCACGTGGAGTCAGCGGGGCGTGAAATTGCACGCATTTTAAAGCCTGGCGCGCTGGTTTCCCTGGAAAGCACAACCTATCCCGGAACAACCACCGAAGTGTTGCTGCCCCTTTTGTCTGAGAAGGGCGCCCGTGCCGGCGAGGACTTCTTCCTTGCCTTTTCCCCGGAACGTGAAGACCCGGGCAATCCCCGGTTTTCCGTGTCGAATATCCCGAAAGTAATTGGCGGTGTGACTCCGGAATGCGCCGAACTCGCGAGGCGCCTGTACAGCAGGATTTTTTACAAGACCGTTGTTGTGAGTTGTCCGGAAGCGGCGGAACTCTGCAAACTGCTTGAGAATATTTTCCGAAGCGTCAATATCGCCCTGGTCAATGAACTGAAGATGTTGTGTGACCGCATGGGACTGGATGTGTGGGAGATTATTGGTGCCGCCGCGACGAAACCCTTTGGATATATGCCGTTTTACCCCGGGCCCGGCCTCGGTGGGCACTGTATTCCCATCGATCCCTTCTATTTGACCTGGAAAGCCCGTGAATACGGGTTTACCACCCGGTTTATTGAATTGTCCGGGGAAATAAACACCTCCATGCCCCAATACGTGGTTTCTCGCGTCATGGAGGCGCTGAATCGTAACGGGCGCGCTTTGAAGGGCGCAAAGGTGCTGGTGCTGGGGGTGGCCTATAAAAAGGATGTCAACGATATTCGGGAGTCGCCCAGTATTTCCCTGATGACGCTGCTTGAAAAGCAGGGCGCCCTGGTCTCGTATAATGATCCCTATGTTCCGGAAATCCGCCCGTCCCAGGGGCACGGCCTTTACAAAGACAGTGTCGCGGCGGATGCGGAGACTCTTGCCGCCTGTGATGTCGTGCTCGTTGCCACCGCGCACAGCTGTTACGACCCGGAGTTTATCCTGGAGCACGCGCCGCTGGTGGTGGATACCCGCAATATGACCGGTCCGGCACTCAGGAACCGGGAGAAAATATTCCGGGCATGAGCCCACGGCGCCGGCACAGGTTCCTTTTTTGGTGTGTCGGCCGGGCAGGCCTGCCAGGAAAGTTTTTTTACGTTAATCTATTGACAATATAAGGTTCTTCGTCATTGGAACGAAGTGAAGCAATCTCCTTTGCGGCAAGCCTGTTTTACGCTGAGAGTGCTTCGTGCCTCCTCCTAAGAAACGCATCCTGTAACATACTGTAAAATTGAGATATAAAAATCTTTACCTCGTCATTGCGAGGAACGAAGCAATCTAATCGCTAAATGGACTTGGTATAAACCAGATTGCTTCGTGCCTCGCAATGACGATAAATAATAGTAGGCTGATAAGCAATCGTATTCCTCTCATACTCGAAAATCATGACCATGTTTCTTTAAGAATAAACGCCGACGCGTCGGGGTGGTTTGCTCGCAATGACGATGAATAATAGTCGGCTGATACGCAATCGTATTCCTTTCGTATTCCAAAATCATGACCACGTTTCTTCTAAAATAAACCCCGCCACGCCGGGGTGATTTGCTCGCAATGACAGGTAACGCGCTTACCTTTCTTCAACGAATCTCCGCCGCAGATGATGTGAAATTCGCAAGTGCGCGGGGAATGAATTCCTTGGGAGTCGCGTTATACCCCTGTACCCGAAGCGTATTCGGGGAGGGTATGGCCGGTTCTTGAGAAGGCTGGCGACTCTGGTGTATCATATCCCTGACCAACGAGAAACATGGCAGGGGTGCAATTGTAAGCCCGTAAAACAACTGCAGGAGAATTAAACATGAGCAATGCGTTGGACCTGACAAACGAAACATTTAGTAATGCCGTATCTTCCGGTGTTTCCCTGGTGGATTTCTGGGCCGAGTGGTGCGGACCCTGCCGAATGATGTCGCCCATCGTGGATGGTGTCGCGCAGGCGCTTGCCGGGCGCGCGAACGTCTATAAGGTGAATGTGGACGACGCACAGGAGGTGGCGGTGAAATATAAGGTAAACAGCATTCCCACGCTGGTGGTTATGAAAGACGGCGCGGAGGTGAAACGCTTTGTCGGGGTTACGCAGCAGGGTGCATTGACCGCCGCGCTGGAAGAGGCGCTTGGATAATCGAAACCCGTTTTGGCATCGGGATTCATCTGAGTTATTTACCCTGGCGTCCGTAAAGAATGCGTTTAAACGGGCGCCTTTGTTTTATGCGAACACTGCGGGTGGGGTGACGTGCTCCACGCCGGGTTTGTCAACTGGATCGTTAAAAAAAGAAGGAACGGTCGTATGAACGGAAAAGTCGTTGCTGTTGCGGGTGCAACCGGGGTTGTTGGCCGTCAGATGCTTCTTACACTCGAAGCGCGTAATTTTCCCGTCTCCAAAATAAAAATGCTCGCCTCCGCGCGTTTGAAGGGCAGGACGCTTCCATTCAAGGGGGAAGAAATACCGGTTGAAGTCCTCGGAGAAGACTCCTTTGAAGGCGTGGATATTGCGTTGTTTAGCGCGGGCGGGAGCACCAGCACGACCTATGCGCCGGCGGCCGCCCGTGCGGGCGCGGTGGTCGTGGACAATTCCAGCGCGTGGCGCATGGATCCGGAAGTGCCGCTGGTGGTGCCCGAAGTCAATCCCGAGGCCATCAAGCGACACAAGGGCATTATCGCCAATCCGAATTGTTCCACCATCCAGATGGTGGTGGTGCTTAAACCCATCCATGACGCGGCCCGCATAAAAAGAGTGGTCGTTTCCACCTACCAGGCGGTGTCGGGCGCCGGCAGCGCGGCCATAAATGAACTCCGGGAACAAACCCGGGCCCTGCTGGACGAACAGCCCTATCCGCCGAAGGTGTTTCCGCACCAGATCGCTTTCAACTGTATTCCCCAGATTCCCCAAAGCGGCGCCTTTGGCGACAACGGCTATACCAGCGAAGAAATGAAGATGGTCAATGAAACGAAGAAGATTATGGGCGACGCCTCTATCGCCGTGACCGCGACCACCGTTCGGGTTCCCGTCATTATCGGCCACAGTGAATCGGTAAATATTGAAACGGCGAAGAAACTGACGGCTGCCGAGGCGCGTGCCCTGCTGGCCGCGGCGCCGGGTGTGATTGTTGAAGATGACCTTGACCATCAGCGTTATCCATTGGCGGTCAACGCCGCGGGTAAATACGATACCTTTGTCGGGCGTATTCGCGAGGATATTTCTCATCCTTCCGCGCTGGACCTGTGGATTGTGTCCGACAACCTCCTGAAGGGCGCCGCGCTCAACGCGGTGCAAATTGCTGAACACCTCTTATAGGAGATCAAGCCCGGGTATTCAGAAGAGAAGAGAAAGGTCACTCTTGTCCAAATTAGGGTGTTATTTTTCATCGCCCAAAAGGAACGCCACCCATTCTTCTCCTCGTTCAAACCTGCCAAATAATTCTTATGCGTGCAGTAGGCGTACCTTCCCAGGTGCGCCAAAACCCCACAAGTACAGGAATCACCCCTTAGGGCGCACCTGGAAGGGTACGCCTACTGAAGCCCGGCATTAAATGCCGCTGCATTGCCCTGACTTGGACAGGACCGTCCCCCCCCAAATAAAGGTACCCTCTACCTGAAAATGGAAAATTAGCGTTGGAAACGCCTTAGTTTAAGCAGGGATTAATCTCAACTCTGTCTTAATTTCAGACTTCCTGATCTCGTCGGGGTTATTCAATGCTTACTCGGAATCCGGTTTGGCACTTTTTTGATGGCCTGTTCGTATAGGACCGCAAGAAAGGGACAGACCACGAAATAGCCGATGGCAGTAAAGGGCATCCATGCTTCGTTACTGACGGCTATTTCGTCGTCAGTCCCTTTTTGCTCCGTCTTTTTGTTTGTTTTCCAGTGCCATGCGCATTTCCGACGGGCTCAGGAACTCTGAATTTGGACAGCAGTGGAGAAAGGTGTAATTCATACTCCGCGCAGACTTTCATGGCCTGTGCGGATTTTTTTACAGGGATGTCGGCGTGGTGCAGCCGCCGACCCCTTGTGTCCTTTAACTACTGTGACTGATTTGAGGGGTGAACGCGAACGACAGGAGAGCCAGGGAAAATTATCCGCCCCGGTTCAATGCGTTTTGTAGGCGATATACAACGTGGCGATTCCGAATGTCAGGCGCTGCAAGGCAATGCGTTGGAAGCCTGCCGCCTTCAGGCGAGCTGAAAAAACGCCGCTTTCGGGAAATTCCTCCACGGAACGGTTAAGATAACGATAGGCGGCCGGATGGCGGCTGATTAGGCCCGCCAGGAACGGCAGGATGCGCCGAAAATATACCAGGTAAGCCGAACGGATGAACCCGTTTTCCGGCAGACTGAATTCAAGAACCAGAATGCGTCCACCGTGGCGCAATACGCGGTACATTTCCGCGAGCCCGGCATCGCGGTCGCTGAAATTGCGAACCCCGAACGCCACGGTTACGAGGTCGAAAGTGTTATCGGCAAAGCAAAGGGATTCAGCAGCTGCCATGGTAAGGGCGGTGCAATCCTCCTTGCCGTCGTCTTCTATTTTCTGGCGGGCGGCATGCAGCATGGCGGCGCTGATGTCCGCGCCTACTACGAAGTTGTTCGCGTATTTATCGGCTACCAGCGAAAGAAGCACTTCCCCAGTACCTGTGGCAAGGTCCAGGATGGTCATACGCGTGGAACAGGGAAGCGCTACCAGCAAAGCGTTGCGCCAGGCTGCGTCCCGGCGCAGGGACAACCAGCGGTTGATGCAGTCATAGTGGGCCGCTATGGCGTCAAACATGCCCTGTATTTG
>JAKJCY010000233.1:0-5872 GCA_022706235.1 Candidatus Hydrogenedentota bacterium
TGTAATTCCCGCTTTCAACGAGGCGGAAAATCTGCCCGCGTTGCTGGCCCAGGTTCACGAAGCCTTCGCCGCGCTGCTCGACTGTTCCTATGAATGTATTGTCGTCAATGATGCCAGCACGGATGATACCGACCGGATACTGCGGGAACTGGCATGCGCCTATCCCGCGCTTCGCTACGTGCGCATGACCCGGAACAGCGGTCAGTCGGCGGCGCTGCTTGCGGGCATGCGCCGGTCCGTTGGGGACTACATCATCACCCTGGATGCGGACCTGCAGAATGATCCGCAGGATATCCCGAAACTGGTAACGGCCCTGGAACACGCCGATTGCGTTTGCGGGTATCGGGAATCACGGCAGGATACCGCTTTCAAGCGATTGACCAGTTTCCTGGGAAACCGGGTGCGCCGCTGGATCGTGGATGACGGTGTGCGCGACGCCGGTTGCGGCATCAAGGGGTTCCGGAGAGCGTGCCTGGAACATATCGTCCCCTTCCATGGGGTGCACCGTTTTTTCGCCGCCATGGCGCGCAACGGCGGCCTTACTGTGGTTGAAGTGCCGGTACAACATCACCCGCGCATCCACGGAGAATCGAAGTATGGGTTTCTCAACCGCGTGTTCTGGGTGTTGTATGACTTTTTCGGCGTAGCCTGGCTCAGGAAGCGATACCTCATCCTGGTGTCTGAAGAAGAGATGCTTCATCAACCCGTCAGTGGCACAACGAATCCTTCAGGAACTGCCCCGTCCTACGCCGCTGCCGAAACAGGAGAATTCCGTCATGAATAAAGAATGGATGCGCATCGGCGCCGCACTGGCCCTGGCGGCGGTTCTTTTCTCCATCAACCTGGGCGGCTATGACCTGTGGCCGCCGGATGAGCCACGCTACGCGCTCGTGGCGCGGGAGATGATGGATTCCGGTGATTATCTGCATCCCCGGGTGAACAATCAGCCCTACACGGAAAAACCGCCGCTCCTGTTCTGGTGTATCGCGGCGTGTTCCTCTCTGACCGGCGAGGTGACGCCGGTATCCGCGCGCATTCCCTCGGTCCTTTCCGGGCTGGTCGTCCTGCTGTTTACGGCCCTCCTTGCCCGCGAACTGTTTAACGCCCGTATCGCCTTCTGGTCTGTTCTGATACTGATGACGATGCAGCGGTTCTGGTGGAACTCCCGTTTTGGACAGATAGACATGCTTCTTGCCGCTTGCCTGGCAGCGGGCTTGTACGGGTATTGGCGGTATGAAAAAAGTGGGCGGTGGGGATGGTTGGTCTGGTTTTACACCGCCGCAGTGGCGGGGCTTTACGCCAAGGGGCCGGGCGTACTCGTGTTCCCGACGCTTTTTGTGCTGGCCTGGACCTGGCGGGCGCCGAACCGCACCCGCGCCTGGGCGCATCTGGTCATCGGTTGTTCCTTGTGTGTTGTGGTGTATGCCCTATGGGCGGTGCCGGTCCATATCGCGTTTGCCCGGGAAGTCCAGGAGGCGGCGGGTGATGCGCTGGCGTCCAACATGTTCCGCCAGACCCTGGGCCGATTCTTCCTCGGCGTCAGTCATGCGAACTGGCCCTGGTATTACCTCACCACCCTGCCGGTGGACTGGCTGCCCTGGACCCTGTTCCTGCCTTGGGTCGCCCTCTGGGTATGGCGGCACCGCCATGACGGGCCGTCCATGCGATTCCTCTTGAGTTGGACTGTGCCGGCATTCCTTTTTTTCTGCATTGCCATAGGCAAGCGCAATGTCTATTTGCTTCCGTTATTCCCCGCCTTTGCGATATTTTTTGCCGCGGGCGTGCTGGATTTCATGGACAACGGAAACGTGACCTGGAGAAAGCGCCTCGGATGGATATACGCTCTGCTTCTTTTTGGAATAGGCCAGGTGCCGGTAATGATATCGTTTACAGAATACAAGGCCCTGGTAACGCCGACCATGTATGTATTTGCAGTGGCGATATTTGTATGCGGGTTGGTGGTTATGCCCATAAGAAACAAGACGGGCAATTCGTTTCTGCATCTCCAGGTGTTCGGGTCTTTTTTCTTGCTGGCTTTGTTCTGTGCAACGCTGATTTTCCCTGCTATGAATATTCATAAGTCCGCCCGTTATTTCTGCCGTCCAGTTGCTGAACTTGCCGAAAAGGGCGTGGATTTTGACCTGTACTCCGTGGGCTTTGCCCGGGAGGAATATGTGTTCTATTCGCGGCGCTTTCTGAAGGAGTTGTATACGGAGTCCATTCACCTTGAACATGCTCATGACATGGATGCATCCGAGATTGTGAAATTGCAGAAAGATTTATCCCGTGCCATTGCGAAGGCGGTCGAAAAAGTGGATATCGAAAACATTGCCGCTATCCGTCCTGATGAGTTGGAAACCCTCCAGAGGGCCGTGAACGAAGTGGTCGGCAAGGAAGACTATCCGCCCGAAATTATCCAGGATTTTAAGAAGGGGCTTGAACAGGAGAGTGAGGGGTTCTTTGCGGTATTCGGTTCCTCCAAACCCGCGTTTCTCTATGTCCAGGAATATGATTGGCGCTGGATTTATGCCGTTCACCCCGATATCCACGGCGCCGTTGTGCTCGACCAGTCTAATGTGGGTAGCCGCCGCGTCCTGCTTATTGCCAACCCCGCCGGCGCGAAATTGCTTCCATCCCCTGCCTGAACAGCATGCGGGCGGATGACCAGTTGCAATAAGGAATTTTGCTTTCCATGGACGGGGCATATATCAACGCTGGTCTCCATGCAAAATTCTTTTTTAGGGTTCTGAGTAGCGGATAACATCAGTCCCGGGCGTTACTGAATTTCTTTGCCGCAATGGGGGCAATACTTGGCGATTTTTTTTCTTTTTTGAATTTCCTCGACAAATCCTGCGCCCAGGATTCCCGCCGGCAGGGCAAACATACCCAGGCCCAGGATGGAGATCATGCCTGAAAAAATCTTGCCAAGGGTTGTCACAGGATAAATATCGCCATAGCCGACGGTCGTCAGCGTTTCGATGGACCACCACATGGACTGAGGAACGCTGGAAAATTTATCCGGCTGGACCTCATTCTCACAGTAATACATCAGGCAGGCGGACAGAATCAGCAACATGAACATGAGCACGGTTGTGAGAATGAGTTCTTCCCTTTTTTCCCGGACAACAGCGGCGAATAACGTAAGTGTCTTATAGTAGCGGCCGATTTTTACTATCCGCACCAGGCGAAGCAACCGGAATATCCTGGTGGCACGGGTATCCGTGGCGATAAACGGGGTAAAAAACGGCAGTATTGCCGCGAGGTCCATAAGGGACATAAAATGGAAGGCATAGCGAAATCTCCCTGTAACGGGGTGCGCAAAACGCGGGTCTTCCACGCAGGACCACATCCGCCCGATGTATTCGGCACTGAATATCATAATGGAAAAAAGTTCAAAGTAATCAAAACAGGCACGGTACCTGGACTGCAGGGATTCCACTGTGCCCAATATAACGGCAACCACGTTCAGGAACACGAGCCCCAGGAGAAAATAATTCACCCATTTTGCGACGGTGTCGTTGGAGTCGGTCGCTTCGAGCAATTGCCATGCTCTGCTTCTTGCTGACATCGGGGGTGGGCCTTTGTGATGGTTCAGGAACGTTGACGGTATTATCTCAGGAGTATCTTCAGGAAAAGCAAGATTATTGCAAATAAAACAACTTTTTATGAAAAACCTATCCCCGGCCTGATGTACCATGACGTGTTACCATCGGTGGTCCTTACCCGTTGGACTAAACGGCTTCGCTGTGGATATTTACTCGTGTGCCCACAAAACAGGGACAGACAACCAAATAGCAGTATCTGCCAAATGGCTTATATGCAACGGTCGTGGGCTATTTGGCAGTCAGTCCCTGTTTTGCTCTGTTTTCTTGTTTGCATTTAGTCCAACGAAGTTTTTCAGTTGGCAGGGCAACTGAAAAAGCTTATTCGTTCAGTTCAATCCCGTGGCGATAAAAGGCTTCGCAATGGCCGAGGGGCGTACGGGGCGGCAGGTTGTTCCCTTCCTGAAGGATGAAGCGCCCCCCTTCAAGAATGCCGGAGCGGAGAATACGTTCCGTTTCCTGAAGCAGCAACTCGGGGGTATCCTCCACAAAAAGCGGGGCGCGCGGCCCGCCGGAAAGAAGTGTGTCTTTTCCCATTTCCCTGCGGAACCGGCCAAAATCCACGGGAAAACCCGTATCGAAGGAGGTAACCTGCAGTTCGTGTTTAATGACGGGAAAGAGATGCTGGGCATTGCCGCACAGGTGGATGCCCCGGGGGCCCCTGGGACTGAAGGTGTCGTACAGGCGGCGGTGCCGGGGCAGCACGAATTCGCGATACTGTTCCACGGAAAGCATTTCCACCGAGTCGTCGGCCGCGATCCAGTCAGGGATTTCCGGGGGGTGTCCCAACACGTTTCGCCACGCCCGCATGCGTGCCATAAGGGCGTCGGTAACGTAGTCCAGCAGTTCGTGGGCATAGTCCGGGTCCATCAGAAGATCCATGCAAAGGTTGGCGGGTCCGCGCAGGGCGGCCGCGGTGGTGAAGGGGCCGTCCGTGAGCATGAACGACACGACCCGGGCGGGTTCCACGGGCCTGCCGAGAAAGGTCCAGCCCCGGGCGCTTTTGTGTTCGAAGTACTCCGAGAAGTACACACCGCGTTCCGCCCATCCCCCGTCAAAAGGGCCGGGATGGGCCCGGTCAAAAAGCATGCGCTTATTATCGTCATGCAAAAAAGGCGCGGCATAGGGGATTTGCCCCGCGTCAAAAACCACCGGTCCGCCCAGCCAGGCGGCATCATAGAAATTCTGAAAGTCGACATGCACCCGCCAGACTTCCGGAAGCCCTTTTTCGTGGTCGCCAGGCAGCAGGAAGCGCACCCAGTACAGCCATTCGAGGATGCATTGGCCCATCACCTCCGGGTCGGTCATATATTCCCGGTAAGACAGGCCCTTGCGGTTATACGCCGGGTCCAGCATCAGCATGCGCGGATTGGTATTCAGGCGGATGGGCGCGCGGTGGGGAACGTTTTCCGCGAAGGCGGTCCACAGGGCGCGGGCCGCTTCGTTGTGGGCCGCGAAATCCGCACCGAGGCGATCGGGCAGGTCGAAGTAAGTGAAGTCTGTCATGGTTAAGGCCGTTTCCAGGTCCGGAGTTATGCGCCCAGCACCGCGCGCAGGTGCGCGATACTGGCTTCCGCCTGGGCCACGGTACCGCATTCCACGGACAGTACAATGTCGCGGGGGGCGCGCTTGCATCGCTCGATGACGCCCGCCCAATCAATGACTCCTTCGCCGCAGGCGCAGCCCACCGGCGTGCCGGTCACCTTGCCGCGCTCCGAGGAGGACTGCTGAATGGAAATGTCTTTGGCGTGCAGGTGTACCAGCCGGCCGAGGACATGGTCCAGCCAGGCAATCGGGTCCTCGCCGCCGAGGTAACTGTTGCCCGTGTCAAAGTTGATGCCGATGACGTCTGAATTCACCAGTGCCTGGATGCGGTCCAATCCCGCCGGGCTCTTGCTGTACTGCTGGTGCGGTTCCAGGCCGATGAGGATACCCCGCGGCTCGGCCACCAGCGCGGCCTCTTGCAGCGTGTACCGCATCAATGCATGGTCTTCCTCCACGGTGGTCCAGGGAGGTTTGATCCCTTCATCGGTATTGATGACGGGCGCACCGCATTCCGCAGCGAAACGGATGGCCTGCTTGAGGTATTCCACGCTGATTTCGGGCCTGCACAAAGGGCAGTGGGCGGACAGGCCGGAGACTTTTATGCCGGCATTGTCACAAGCCCGCTTTACCCGCAGCGGGTCGTCCAGCATGGACACGCTGTGAAAGTAGCGGGCCTCGCTGAGCAGTTCCCGGCCCAGGTGCACCATGGGTTCCACGTATTCGTA
>JAKJCY010000233.1:5882-6277 GCA_022706235.1 Candidatus Hydrogenedentota bacterium
CCCAGCGCTGCCGCCTTTTCCACGCCCCATTCGAAACACTTGTCTTCGTGACGGACAAATTCCATGTTCACACCGAAACCAATCTTACCCATTGCTTCCTCTCCTTAAGGTTGTTCAGGACGTTGCCACCGGCCGCTGTTTTCCTGCCTTGCGGCAAATGGCGTCAAAAAGTGCCGACACCGGCGCGATGCCCATATCGTTGAAATTGCCCGGCTTTTCCCAAAATTCATCGAGGCAGCCGCGATGTTCTTTTTCATACCATAACACCTTGATCATCATCTGGGCCTTGTCGAGAGCGCGCAGCAGCCGCGCCTCGTTGGTGCCGCCTTCCAGAAATTCATCATGCAGTTCGGAATAATACCCCGGAAAGGCGCTGAACAGGTCGTTAAAGATGC
>JAKJCY010000234.1 GCA_022706235.1 Candidatus Hydrogenedentota bacterium
TGGTCAATGACTTTCTCCGTGGTTTCTTCCTCCGATACCGCTTCATTCCATTTCGCATCTTCGATGGTGTAGAAAAAAAGCGGTTTTTCACCCTCGTGCAGGCGCAGGCGGCCCCCGATAAGCACCGGTTCATTGATCATATTGGCGGGCTTCTGTAATTTCACTTCGATAATGTCGCGCATGGGCGGCGCGTCACAGAAATAACAGGTCAGCGGAATGGGCATCAACATGAATTCCTTCACCTCGCGGAACTGGTCTATGGCAGCCATAAAACCGACGATATTGACCAGTTTTCCATCCAGCGCTTTCAAGTCCTCCGGGAAGGTGGCCCCGGTCCGGCGGCGGCCGACCACCTTTTGCATTATATCCCAGTAAATGAGCGATACCCCTTCTTCACGGTGCTTGGTTTCCAGTTCGGCGCGGAGCTTGTCGAAGTATTCCCGCATGCCCGCCCGGCGCATATACCCGTTCACCCCGATAACACCGGCGACTATAATGACAAGGCCCAGAAGGGTGAGTAAATCACGTTTTGAACGTTTACGCATGAGATAAACTCCTTTATTACATCTGTGGTAACTGTGACAGGCTTTCGCCTCCGCCGCAACGCCTTTGTAAAACATACGGTCAGGATGTGCTTTCAATTACCAACGCGGATGTTGCCCGTAACCCAGTAGATGCGTTCTTTTGAAGTTGTCTTCGTAATACTTTCGGCGCACTCTTTATCCTGAAAGGATTAAACAACAAAGCCCAGGGTTGCGGTACCCCGCTACCCTGGGAACCGGCGCCATAAAATCTGACTCTACCCTGAAAGGGTTGCGTACGGCTGCGTTACGCAACCCTTTCAGGGTAGGGTAGGGAGAATACCGTACATTTACCCAGGGTAGCGGGGTACCGCAACCCTGGGCTTTGTTATTTAAGCCCGTCGGGCTATTCAGATTCAACTTCTTGTTTTTTATGGCCCTCTGGGCAGATAAGATACTTCTACTATATGTAGACTTCATCTTAAAACTTGTATCACAATTCCGCCAAATCCCGGGCCACGTTGGTGCGGTAAGCCTGCCAGGCGGGAAGAATGCCCGCCAGCAGTCCCATCAGCAATACAGCGGAATAGGCGGCAACCAGGTCCGCACTGAGACGCACGGGCGGCACGTGAAACCCGATCTGGGCCACCAGATAGGAGTTTAACGCGGCGCAGACGGACGCGCCCAGGAACCACCCCAGTACAATGCCCAGCAGGCTGACCCAGAACGCTTCGATAATGACCGCGCCGAAGATTTCGCCGCGCGTGGCGCCCAGGGCGCGCATGATGGCCAGATCCCGTTTGCGCTGCAGAATGGCCATGTACAATCCGATCAGAATGGAGAGGGCGGAAATGGCGACCACCAGGTAGCCTATGGCGAGCAGGACCAGTTTGGCTGTGCCCAAAAGCTGCTCGTATAGTTTCTGAATTTCCCATATGGGTACCGCGGCCATGGCGTTGGACGTGCGGTTCACCCCATCCTTGAATTCAGCGCGCAATGCGGGCGAGGCCAGTTTTATCAGGGCGGCGGTAATCTCCTCGCCATGGTGATGTCCCTCTTCCCCGTGTTCCTCTCCGTGCCCGTGATCATGGGCGTTCCACACCGACTGCAGATCGCAAAAAATGCCGCGGTCATTGGGCGAACCCGACCGTTCCAGAATGCCGACGACCGTATAAGGAAAATCATCATGCACCTCGGCCGACGCCGAATTGACGAGGCCATGGGTGCCCACAAAAGTATCGCCCATCTTCAACCCCGTATCCTGCGCCACATTGGCGCCGACAACCGCTTCAAAGGGCGCTTCGAAATAACGCCCGCTGGCAAGGGCATACGGGGCGCGCTCCCCATACGAAAAGTCCATGAGGTCCCGAGTCGTGCCGATGATACGGTATCCCCCGTAGGAATCGCCCATACCGATGGGAAACGCCGCAACCACATCTTCATGCCCCTTCAGCGTTTCAAATATTTCAAAGTCCATGTTGCCCGTGGGTGCATCCAGGAAATAGACCGTGCTCAACACCAGTTGTAGCGGATTGCCCTTCGCACCCACCACGATATCAAAGGCCTGGCCTTCTTCCTCGAAGCGGCGCTGGGTCTCATCGCGAAGCGTCAATACGGCGGAGATCAGGCTGACGCCCAGTGCAACCGACACCACCGTCAGCGCCGTGGTCAGTTTCCGGTTCCACAAATAACTCCACGCAATATGCCATAGACTCATGAGGTGGCCTCCTCTACCAGGCCGGAACAGTCAAAGGTCTCGGGGAGCCGGTCGGCAATGCCCTTGTCATGGGTTACCAGGAGCAGAGTAACCTGTTCCTGTTCGCACAGTTCCAGCAACAGGGTCATGACGGCGTCCGCGGTTTTGGGGTCCAGGCTGCCTGTCGGCTCATCAGCGACAATCAGCTTCGGATTGTTGGCCAGGGCGCGGGCAATGGCGACACGCTGCCGCTCCCCCACGCTCAGGGTGCCCGGCTTGCTTTTCAGGCGGTGCGCCAGGCCGACGCGTTCGAGCATGGCCAGGGAGCGCGGCTTCCATTCTTTTTCGGGGATAACGTCGGCGAAGCGCATGCCCAATATCACATTCTGGAGCACGGTAAAAGGCGCCAGCAGATTGAAGGTCTGAAAAACAAAGCCCATGCGTTCCGCGCGGTAGGCGTCCAACCCGCTTTCAGATACTTTCTGAATTTCTTTGCCATCAATGCGAATTACGCCTGAATCGGGCCGCAACAGCCCCGAAATCAGGTTCAGCATGGTGGACTTGCCGCAACCGCTCGGGCCCCACAACGCCATACGAGAACCCGCTGCCGCATGAAAATGGTTGCAGAAAAAGGTGACGCCCGGACCCAGTTTCCGCTTGACCTTGTCTAACTCTACCATAACGTATTTCCTTCGTGTGTCGGACAGGTAAGTTTAACATGGTTGGCGTTCCCGGCCCAAAGCTGGACTCAACGGCTACGCTGTGGATAGTCATTCCCGGGTCCGCAAAACGGGCGACAGACTACCAAATAGCAAAGGCTGACAAACAGATTCTATACAGAGATCATGGGCTACTTGGCAGTCAGTCCCCGTTTTACTCTGTCTTCTTGCTTGCGTTTAGTCCAACAAAGTTTATCCATTGGCAGGGCAACTGAAAATGAGTATTCGTTCTGTATCCCCGGGAGTAAACATGCCCTGTGCGCACCGGTTATGGCGGCACGGCTATAAAAGATCGAACACATCCACCCAGGCGCGCTGTTTCCAACTCTCCAAACCCAGTTCGGCCAGTTGAACGCCTTTGGCGCCCTCGAGCAGGTTCCAACGGAACGGTTCGCCCGACGCCACATGGTTGAGGAAGAGTTCCCACTCCGCCTTAAAAGCATTTCCGTAGGCGGCTTTCTCTTCAAAGACAGTCCAGGCCTGTTCATACGACAAGGCCCGGCCCAGGTCCGGGTTCCAGACATACCGGGGCGTTTCCGATGCGGGCTGTATCCAGCATTGGGTGAGCCCGGCCACCGCCGACCCCTTTTCACCGTCCACATGAAGCGTCAACAGGTCATCGCGGCGCACCCGGGTCGCCCAGGAGGAATTGAACTGGCAGATTACCCCCGTATCCGTTTCCAGGGTGGCATAGGCGGCATCGTCCGTGTCCACTTCGAAGGGGGTTCCCGTCTCGTCCCAGCGTTTGCCAATATGGGTGGCGCCCAGGCAGCTGATGGACCGGACCCGGCCGAAAAGGTTGTCTATCACGTAGCGCCAATGGCACAACATATCCACCATGATGCCGCCCCCCTCCTCCTTGCGGTAATTCCACGACGGCCGCTGCATGGGCATGTCACCGCCATCGAATACCCAGTACCCGAATTCGCCGCGCACGGACAGAATACGGCCGAAGAAATCCGAATCGATCAGTTTCTTGAGTTTAAGCAGCCCGGGCAGCCAGAGTTTATCCTGAACCACTCCGTGTTTCACCCCGGCCTGTTCCGCCAGCAGATGAAGTTCCAGGGCGTCGGCGGTGCAGGTGGCCGTGGGCTTTTCGCAGTAGATATGTTTTCCCGCCGCGATGGCCTTTTTGACGGCGCCGGCGCGCAGCAGGGTCGTTTGCGCGTCAAAATAAACCGGGTACCGCCCATCCCCCAGGGCGCTGTCCAGATCGGTGGTCCAGGGCAATTCCCCGTTGGCCTTCGCCAGGGCGGCCAGTTTTTCAGGGTTGCGGCCGACCAGCAGGGGTTCCGGAAACAGGCGCCGCCCGTCCGCAAGGGTAACGCCGCCCGCGTTGCGGATGGCCGTAATGGAGCGTTCCAGGTGCTGGTTGGCGCCCATGCGCCCCGTGACACCGTTCATGATAATGCCGAGTGTGATGGTTTCCATGTAAGATGTTCTCCCGACTTTTTACCCGGCGGCCTGTATTCCGGTGCCGGTCACCGGAGTCCGCCGAACAGCATAAACGCCCCGGGCTGCGCGAAGTTCATATCTTCCGCCATCACGGCCTGCCGGGCGGCCTGAACGGCCCCCGCTACTCCCAGGGACGGCAGTTGTCCATAAAACGAAGTAAAAAAACGCGTCCGCACCTCGGGGGGCGTCTGCGGCGCCACAACAAGCACCGCACCCGCGCCGGCAGAGTGCAGCAATCCGGCCGCCGCCGAGACCACATCGCCGCGGAAGACAGGCGCGGTTTGCGGCGGCGCCCAGTCCAATACGACCACGGAAGCGGGTATTTTCATGCCAAGCAACCGGGCGACGGGCAGGGTCGTGTCCACCGAAGCCTCGCCGAATATGAGCTCACTGAGCAGGGCATCCGGGGCGGCCTGATTCAACACACAGCCCAAATGCAGGGCTTCATCCGCCTGGACATCGCTGATAACCGCGGGAAGAGTCAAGGATTCCCCTTCAAGGCAACGCGGGGGGTTGAATGGCCCCGTCCCGCCGCACAGGGTTTCATCCATGCCCGCACGGCCCTTCACATACCGCAACCGCGCCGGAGCGGTTCCCGGTTGCGCGTTCAGGGCGATCAGGCGGCTCGCGGTTTGGGTGTACACGAACGACTTCCATGCGCCGGCAGCTTCCATCGCTTCGAAAGGCGCGCCGATAAGGCAGGCGTCGGGCACAATCGCCAGGGCCTTCCCCTCCGGCAACGGCGCCAGGGGAGCGAACAAGGCCTCGTATAACGCGCCGGACGCGTCTCTCAGCGCATCGCCCTCCTGCGCGTCCCGCACCGCCTGCACCCGTGTCCGTATCTCAGATTCATTCGGTTGCAGTAGGACACCCTTCACTTCGTCCTGTGAAAGGCACACGGCGGTCCCGCCCCGGTCATCAAACAAGAAGCCCACCAGCAGAGCCCCCGCATCCAGCGCCCCTTGCGCTTCTTCAAAAGTGGCGGGAGGCAGCGATTCGAAATTCAGGGTCTGCGACGAGACAAACGAGAGACCCCGTTCGAGCCATTGCAGCCGCGCCCCGTCCGCGGCAAGCCGTTCTTCCAGCCGTGCCGCCTCTTGCGCGTCCCCGGCTTCGCGGGCTGCGGCCAGGGCGGATTCAAGATGGGGAATGCGCCTGCGGACCACGCTCTTTTCGCTTGTGGCATCGGTGCGGCGGGTATCATCCACCAACAGAGCGCCCAGCAGCGTGCGAAAATCCAACGCGTTAAAGGTTTCCACCGCGGCGAAAGCCTCCGCGCCCTTGGACTGGGCGACATACGCCCGCGCACGGGCCGCCGCCACGCGTTGCTGGCCCCGCTTCGCGGCACTGCGGTTGAAGGTGTCGGCGTCCATGAACTTGCGCGCTTCATCGATTTTGGCCCCGGCCTGCGCCGCCTGGTCCAACGATTCCTTCACGTGTTCCTGTTGAAAAAAGACCCAGGCAAGGTGGAGGTGGAGTTCCACCGCACGCTGGTAGTCGCTCAGGTACTGGGATTGATCAAAATATTCCGCCGCCATCTCCAGGAGAATTCGGGCACCCGCGTAATCGCCCTCGCGCAGGCGGCATTGGGCCTCGCCATAGACGGCGTCGGCGGTCGAATATTCATTTACAGGGCCCTGCCACGGTACTTCTTTCAGGTTGGCCGCCCGGAGCGCGGTCAGCGCCGGATCGTCCAAGGGACGAAATCGGCTCAATACTTCCAGGAGACGGCCCTGCACATACCGCGTATAGGCGACATCCTCCGCGGCGCGCGATGCGTCCAGCGCGCGGTTCCAATGGGAGAC
>JAKJCY010000235.1 GCA_022706235.1 Candidatus Hydrogenedentota bacterium
CCACGCGCGGCTGCATAGCCCGATCCAGAACCAACCTGCCCTGGTACCCTGATTGGGAGAAGCACTCCGCCGCCGGGGCCGTGAACAGCAGCGAAAACAATTGACGGTAGTGAGTCCTGCAACCTGGGTAGTAAAATCCAGTGAGCAACTTCTTTTCGTTAATGGTGCCGCTTCGAAATAAAGTACCGCTAAATCAAGACATCTGATAATACCGCCTTATTTTTACGTATACCCGGCCTCGTATGCCTTTTCTATTCAAACGTTACCCTTCGAATGTAGAACTTCCGTATAGGGGTGCAGGGCAAACCAGCGCTGGCTGTCAGAACCCAGAGAGGTTACGGTAATCTTTAGGGGCTGGCCCGGCTGGACACGTTCAGCGGGCACGCCCAGGTAAAAGAGCCCGGCGGCATCTTCGGAAGTCATCCGCCGCACCACGAAACTTAATACGACACGCCCGGAATCATCCTTCCAGACCGCGCGCTTGTTCGTCACATCGAAGCGGAGCGCCTCGGTTCCGTTGATGGACAGCGAAAATCCTTCCGTGGCGGGCTGGGACAACCAGCCGAGGCCGCCCGCGAATACCAAGGTCAGGGAATCGCCAGAGAGGGTGTCCGGCACGGGCGCCGTTGCCCATTCTACGGAAGCGCCCGCTTTCATTTGGCGCAGGGTCTCAGCCCGGTCGCTTTGTTTCCGGTAGGTAAACCAGTTGGCGGTTTCGCCCTCGTTGCGTAACAGGCGGGCAAACCCCTCGACAAAAGGCGGGGTGAGCCGGGGCGTTTCGACGGCGCGTTCGCGGAGAAAGGCTTCGGTGAAGGCCTTGCCAGGGTCGGGGTAACTTCCCGCATATTCGAGAATCTGTCCTGTCAGCCATTGGGCCGCCGGACAGGGGGCGCCATTTTCCAACACGGCATCCAGGTTCAGCCCGCAGACCAGCAGGCATCCCTCGCCGATTGCCGCCTGAAAGAGCAGGGCTTTGTTGCGGCAGACGCCGCCTACCTCAATGCCCCGCAGGAGCACGTTCGGTTGTGCGGGCAGGTCATCGAGCAGGTAGCCGTCGCTGTTTTCCAGAAGGCGGTACCAGGATGCGTCGCACCAGCCTTCGGGCGCCATGGCACGGGTGACAGGGCTGTCATAGACTACGGTGCCCGCATTGTTGTCGCTTTCGCTGCCCTTCCACCAGGCGCTCTTGAAACGGGTGGGCGCTTCGGGCAAAAAGCCCCAGGGTTTATACAGCACCACCGATGCCCCGGCAAGGACAGCGTCCAGCAGCTCAGCGGTCAAGAGGTTACTGACATAGACGGCCTGGGCGGGATAGGGCGTTTCCTGTGGCAACGGGCTGGCGCCATAGGCTTCGAGCCAGGGCAGGAGTTCGGTGGAGGCGAACACCGGTGCGGACGCGGCGCGGGGGTGTGCCGGGTATACCCATGTGGTCCATGTGTTGGTGCGGGACAGAACGCCGGCGTCAAGCCGCGCGTTTAGCGTCAGGCGCGCAGGCGCGTTCACTGCCGGCAGGGTGACGGTAAGGTCCGCCAGGGGGGTAAGCGAGCCCGGGGCCGCTTCGGGTGCAGGCTGGGTTTTTTCCGCTACGGGGGCGTTGTCCAAGGTGAGGGAATAGGACAACGCCCCATTGCTGAGGACTGCCGGGCCGAAATGGGACACGAGCAATTTTGTCTGTATCGTGTCGCCGCCGCGGTAGGTCAGGGCAAGGCCGTCTTCCAGCAGAACCACATCATTGTTGTACTGCAGCACCGCCTCGCGGCTGACGCCCGGCTTAGGCCGGAAATAGGTGTCAATGATGCCGTTCGACGTAGTCCAGTAATCCTGGAGCAGCCACCAGTGATACCCGGAAATATTGGGGTTCTTGCGGATGGCCTCGAGGTCCAGCTTGCGCAGCAGGGTGTACAGGCGCTCCGTATTCTCCGCCCAGCGCGGCACTTCCTCCATCAAGCCCATGTGTTCCACCGTGTCGCGGGTCTCGATAAACCAGAAGGGGATGAAATTGTGCTGGAACAAGTCAATCTGGTCCAGGCGCGGGAAGGTGACGTAGTTGCCGGTCTCATGGGAGACCACCGGTTTTACAGGCGCGGGACACTGATACAAGTCCGGATTGTCGAGCGGGGTGTTAAACACGTCGAACTGCATGAAGTACAGGTCGAGCGTATCGCGGTCCCGCTTGCCCTCGATATAGCCGGTCGTCGGCAAGCCGTCCGTGTCCACCACCGGCCGCGTGCCGTCGAGTTCCTTGGCGATGCAGTACAACTCCGGCGCGATGGGCACGCTTTCATACATCTCGTTGCCCATGCACCAGTCCAGGATGGAGGGGTGGTTGCGGAACCGGCGGATCGCGGCGGCCCATTCGGTCTTGTACAGGTCCAGCGCGGGCCCCTGCGCCTTGTTGTAGAACTGCTGGTAGCCGATGGGTAGTTCCGGCGACACCAGCATGCCCAGTTCGTCGCACACGTCATAATATTCCGGTGGCAGGAAATGGCTGTGGTGGCGCACATGGTTGAATCCGTACTCCTTGGCGATGGCAATCTTCTTGCGGTACACGGCCTCATCCGACGGCGCCGCCATGGTCTCCGGGTAGATGGCATCGTCGCCATAACCCCGCAAGAACAGGGGTTTCCCATTCAGGAGTATCCGCACGCCCGCGATGGCAATCTCGCGGAAGCCGAAACGGGTTTCCACGGCATCGAGAACGGTATCGCCCTGTACCAGCGACATCCGCGCCCGGTACAGGTGCGGCGTGTCCGGCGTCCACAGCTCCGCCTCCGGCGCTTCGATCTCAAGCGGTGTTAAGGAGACCGCCGGCGCGGTCTCCGCCGTGCCGATAATGGCGTTCGTCTTGTCCAGAATCTCGAGGCGCAACGCGGCATCCACCGGCGGGGTTCCCTTCACAACAACCGAGGCGCGACAGCGCGCAGGCGTCACGAAAGGCTCCACGTAGAGGTCCTCAAGATAGGTTGCATTGCGCGCCTCCAGCGTGACATGGCCCCAGATGCCGCCCCAATAGGTATCCATATAGTCAATAATATCCCAGGCGCCGATCATTGTGTCGATGTCCCAACGCTGCTCCGAATCCACGCGCACCACCACCAGCGCTTCCGTTCCCGGCGTCGTGCACTCCGTGATGTCATAGTCAAAGGGCGAGAGACAGCCGATATGTTCGCCGAAAGCGGTTCCGTTCACCCAGACCGACGCGTACCGGTGCACCCCGCCGATACACAAAAACACCCGCCGCCCCGCCCAATCCGCCGGGATCGACACCCGGCGCTTGTACCACCCCTTCCCGATGAAATGGTGCTTCAGTTTATCCGTAGCCTCCCCGAAACCCTGCGCCTCCCACGCCCCGGGCGCCTGGATGGTGTCCGTAAAAGCAGCCGCATCCATGTACCACTGCTCTGTTTCCCCGACATGCTCCGGGTCCATTCGGAAGGACCACGCGCCATCGAGAGAGACCGTCGGGCGTAGTTGACCAGCGAATGAAGACGGAGAAGTAAGACAGCACAAGGTCAAAGCGGATAATAGTACATAGAAGATTTGGTAGCAACAATGGGGCATGGTTATTATCTCCAAGTAGTAATTTCTAGTCGATAATTCTAGTCCTTTTATAACTTGAAATTAAAGATGCGATTTAAATTTGACATTGGTTAAATTTTTGCCTTACTCTTGTGAGTGCATAAATTGTGGTAGGGGTTATATGATTCTATGAAAGTGGCTATTCTTTTGCGGAGTTGTCCGCGCTATTAATTGATTCTAATGAAAGCATAAAATGAGTATAATTCCGGAATCTGGAATAAACTAATGCGAGAATAAGCTAAGGTTATCTTGGAATGTCTGTAAGTTTAAAACAGTCAAGGAGGAAGTATGTTTAAAAAATCTGCAAAAATAATACTGGCGGGACTGAAAAAGTTACCATGGCGGACTATTGTTGTGGCAGGGTTGGTGGTGTGTGCCGCAGGCTATGGACTGTGGGGCTGGGAATTCTCTAAAAGAACAGCAAGTATTGGGGCGAAGTCGGAGGCACAACGTTTTCTTGATGATCAGGTGAAAAAAAATCCTGTCATGGCGGATAAAGTTTCCCAGTTGCGATCGGAATATGGCGAGGTTGCGCTGGCGACAAAACTTCGGCTTGACGCAAAACTGGCCGAGGAAAATATTTATAACGAACCGCTTGCGATACAACTTGAACGCAATGCACCGATACATGAGGCGGTCCTCATAAACTTGGTCCAAGCAACAGGAATGCGTCCTGGGGATCCCGACCTCGATTTATTTCTCACCAGTTATGACAGTGCAATTCGAATGATTCCTGATCCTGAGCAACGCGTGGCAACGCTTTCTTCCTTAAAGGAGGTATCACAGTCCCCTGCCGATTGGCAACTCGTTCGCACAGGATACCATGCCTTGCTGGCTTGGAGGGCTACCCGTGAAACCCCGGAACTTTGGGCTCTTTACAAGCAGGAAAACGATTGGCTTGCCGACATACTTCTACAACGTATTGCCTTGGAAGTAAGCTTTGGTAGTGAAATGGAAATTCAGGAATCATTTAACCCGGATGACCGTATCCGCGAATTACTGACTGTTGCGTCACACCATAAAAATATGCTCAAGACGGTTTATGACACATCGCCGGAACAGGCAATCTTGGCCTATCATATTTTTGAACTGTATGGAGATACTTTGAGTATCGCAACAGAACGTTATGGTTTGCCGCTACTTGAAACGCTTGATGTCATTTATGCCAATCCGGATACCTTGCAGGACTATGCCGTTGCAAAGGGACAGTATACTGATGCCGGTGAACTGCAGGCCGCATTCTTGAATGATGTATACAAGCAAAACCAAAGTGTATGGTTGTACGCCAGAACAACACCGCTGGCTCTGCAGTTGTTTTTAGACGCTCGACAAAATGCGAATGCGGTTCTTGAACGCTACGGCGATAATGAAGGTTTTCTTCTCCAACTTTACGAATCTTATCGCGATGAAGGCGAAGAGAACGCATTACTTCTGAATGCGATAGCGGCACTCGCTGAATACGAAGATGTTGCCGCGGTTTTGCTCTTTGACTACCGGGATAATATGGCATTCAAGAATGCATTGGTTCACCCCGAAATAGGCTCTCGTATTATTCCTTATGCCGCTCGCTTTCCCGAAACCATTACGGAGGCAAGCAATGATCCAGGGTATGTCAACAAGTATTTTGATGAACAAGGCCGTTTAAAGGACCCTGATCGCTGGTGGGAGGCCCTTCCAGGCGGCAGCGTGGCAAAAGTTGCCGCTAATATGGCAAAAGGATATCCTTGCAGTTGGTCTGAATTGGGCTGGGCGGCTTTTGATACTGTGGATGTAGGACTTATGATCTTCACCTTGGGCACATCTAAGGTTGTTACAACTGCCGGAAAGACAGCCGTAAAAGGGAGTGCCCGTGTCGCGTCTGCCGCACTGAGAGGGGCGGATACTGTTGTCAAATCTGGCAAAAAACTACCTGGTGCCCTCACAAGAAAAATACTGGCCCAAGCGGATTCGGGTAAAGGTATTAAGCAATTGTTTCCGTTTTTACGAGGTACGGCGACCAAGTCCGACGACCTTGTTAAAGCAGCCACAAAAACATCAAAAGGTACTTTATTAGGAGATGCAGCGAATTGGGTTAAAAGCAGTGGTGACGATCTTGCTGAAAAAATTGGACGTTCCGCTTCTCCTGAAAACATTAAGAAATGGAGGTTGTTGGGTTATGGACTTGCGTTTGTAAAAGTCTATACGCGTCGAGATTTACTGAAGAAGGCTCCCGAACAATTGGGTGAAAACGTAGCCGACGTTTTTACTTGGTTAGCTACGGCACCTGGTAAGGTTTTGGCATCCGCCTTTCAGGAGATGCTCCAGAATACAGGAATTGGCCTGCAAGGATTTCCGGTACCTTTGGTGCATATCGTTATTGTACTTGCATTATTGTCTGCCGCCGGAGTGGTTTGGAGGCTAACGCGGCCTAAGCATGTAAATCCGTTGTAGTAACGCTCTTTAAACGTTACCAAACGAGAACAAGATGATTTTCAGGTTGCTAACGTTTTAACATGCGCGGTAACTTGTGGCCTTTTCACATAGAGAAGGCCAAAAGCATGGACAATGTTTCGCTTTTTCAGGGTTGTGGGAAACTATAATACTGGGACTATTTTCAAAGGAGACGCTACATGACA
>JAKJCY010000236.1 GCA_022706235.1 Candidatus Hydrogenedentota bacterium
GCGTCCACGCGCGCGAAAAAACCGGAATGACGTAGGCTTGGTCGTGATAAGATGGACAACAAGGCTTTGAGACGGAATCGATAGTTGTTTTCATGAGGTTCTTTTTAGGAGCCCTCCTTAATCCACCGGCGCTGCCGGTGGTTGTTGATTGACAGCGGGGCAATCGTTCTTTCCCGGCGGCTGACAGGTCTCCTTGATTAAGTATTTTGCCTGCACGGTGTTCATTTGCAGGCCCGGCACACCTCCGGTGCGGGCTTTCCGCCGGGCATATCCATGCGCGGCAGGGCGTGCAGTTGTTCCTCGAGCGGCCTGAGCGTGGCGAGAATGGCCTGGTAGTCCGGGTCGCTGGTATCGTCAAATACCGGTTTGCCGCATTTCTCCGTGCCTCCGGCGCTTTTTGACAGGGGGGCCAGCAAAAAAGTGTTGTATTCGGGTGCGGTGATGCGCGTCCATTCCTTCCGGTGCATTTCTCCGTTGACATGACATGATTGGCATCGCCTTTGAGCCACCTCTGAAAGCACCTTGTCCACCTCGGGCGCATAAATGCGGCGGCAGCCTTCCTTATCGGGATAAGCGGTCTCGCTCGTATCATAGTAGGGTACATTAAGGTCTATCCACGCGTAAACCCGCCGCCGGCTTTCCGGGTCCATCTCAAAGCGCGGCTTGCCTGACGCGTCCGGATGGCCGCCTGACACGAGTTCGGCCAGCCGGCTGGCCGGGGCGCCCCAGGTCCGCGGCGCGATTTTCAGAATGTTCTGTTCCTGTCCGTTGTACGTGGGAATCCAGGAGACATAGGGGCTGCCGTCGGGGCCCTGGTTTTCCCGCGCCAGCGTTTCGTAGGAGACGTTGAAAAAGTCCGTCCGGTCGCCTGTCAGGTCAATGCCGCCCCCGGCGTTATGCGGGTGGTGGCATTCCACACAATACCGGTCCAGCACGGGCTGGACCACCCGCCAGTAGGCGAATCCGCCCGTGCCCCATTCCGGGGGATCCAAATTGCGGGGGGCACGGTTGAGGGCCTGGCCCCGGTGGGGCATGGTGGTGTCCAGCCGCGGTTCGTGGCATCCGATGCATCCCTGCGACTCGCCCGGCATGAGGTGCGTGAAACTCCTCATGCGCTGCAGGGCCCGGCCTTCAGCATCCAGCGCCATGAAATAGAGGGGAACGCCCGCAGGCACGTGGAAACAGGCCGAACCGTCGGGTTCAACGGGCACTTCGCCCAGCACGTCCTTGGGCGCATAGGTGGCTCCGCAGGAAACGACGGGGAACTGGAACCCGAAGGCCCGCATCGCCGGGTCGATCCGGACGGTCTTGGGCATTTCGCGGACCACCCGTAGGCGTTTGATCTCGCCGCGGTCTACCCCGGGTTCAAGACCCCGGTACACGTCCTGCAGGAACAGAGTGGCGAATTTCCCGTCTTGCTCCCGGGGTTGGTAGCGGGAGACCGCGGGCGGCCGTGTGCGCGGCGCCACCGGTTGCGCGCAGAACCATTGCAGGCCGTCCTCCGGCGCTGGTAACGCCAGCGACTGGCATCCGCCGGCGAAGTCCCGCACCAGCACGGGTCCCCGGATGGAGGCGAGCAGGCGCTCCGCGTCCAGCGGAACGGGGCTGCTGTACTGTTTTGCGCCGTCGGTATTGCCGTTGCCTTCCTCCACCTTCGGCACGGGCACATCGGGGGTGATGTTTTCGATGGCCTCCTGGGCATTGACGCCCCGTTCCCTGTCAATCACGCCAAGGGCGCCCCGGGCCGGACCGTTATGCCCCGTCATGGTGCAGACAACTTTGGTGGTGCCGGGAATCGGCCGCACCTCCATGAAGGTGCCCGGCGACAGTACCCGGTTCCCGAAATACCCCGCCAGATTGGTGCCGTCGGGTTTGATTGTCCAGAGGCTCTGGATCGGGATGGCCGGCCGGTCCACATATTCCCAGCGCGTAAAGAGGATGCGGCCGTCGTTGAGCACACAGGGCGTGAAATCATTGAGGTAGTTCGCGGACAACGCGGTAACGTCCGTGCCGTCGGCGTTCATGCGGTGGAGGATGCCGACGGGGGCATGCCAGCAATAGGCGAACTGGGCCGTCCGCGTGCTCAGGAAGCCGATGCCTCCGTCAGGCAGCCAGCAGGCGTTATAGTCGTGCCAGGGGCCGTCGGTCAGCTGTTTTAATCCCGTTCCGTCAATAGTGACGGTCCAGAGGTGATACCCCTGGTCTTCCGTTTGCCGCCAGCTAAAAAGCACCCGGTTCCCGTCGTACGACAAATCACAGTCGAGCATCTGGCCTTCCGGTGAAGCCACCAGTTCCCGGGGGGGCGCGTTCGTGTTTACCGGAATCGCGTAGAGTCCGCCGCCCGCGCCGAACCCTTCGTAGTGATAGGTATACACGTGGGAGGGCAGTATTTCACGTCTTTTAATGGCGAGCAGTTCGCCCCCGTCGAAAAGCAGCACCTCGCGCTGCAATGCGGCGAGTTCATGCTCCTGCCCCTTGTCCCGGTTTTCGAGTTCGCCCAATCGCTTCAGATGTTCCCCGGCCTGGGCGTAGCGAGGCCCGTGGAGCGCTTCGAGCCGGCCGATGCATTCCCGCAATCGTGAAGGGTCCACCCGGTCCACCCAGGGCATATGCAGCAACGGGCTGGACATGCGTGTCCGGAGTTGCTCCCGGGCATCCCTGGTGAGCACTTCACCGAAGACCTGCACTTCGGCGGCGCCGGGGTTGGGCCCTCCATAAGCGTTGCGGAAATGAATGCGCAACTTCTTTGTGACCACGGGCGTGGGAAGCACGGCGGATTGCGGTCCATGGATGTTCTTGAACCGGCCCCTGAAGAGGGGGGCCGCCGCATCCTCCGCAAAGATTTCATAGTCCTTCCAGCACTCCTCCAAAAACCACGCGGTCCGGCCGTAGTAGATAATCTCCGCAACGGTGACCGGTGTTTCCCAGCGGAAGATCAGGTCCGCGCTGCCGGGCGCTCCGGCGCCATGGATGCACCAGGCCTCACCCGCGTCCTGGCGGCTCAATTCCGGGGGAACATACCCATCCGCCACATTGCCGGCGGCGTAGTCCCCGCTGTACTCGCTTGTTGCTGAAATGGCCGCCTGTCCCGCGAGATTTTCCGGGAGAGGCGCCGCAAGTACGGTCCCGCACAGGAAAAGGCATCCCCATGCGCTCATCGCTCCGCAGAAGGGTATTCGGTTGTGTGTCATAGACCTCCAAGACCCGGTATGCCATACGTTTTGTTTTTAACTTGCCAGGAACCGGTTGTTCACTTTTCTGTACCAGTCGATGTCTGACCAGTTCTTCCAATAGGGGTGGGAGTAGTTCCAGGGGGTAACCCCCCAGAACCGGTGCTCGGCGGCGAGTACCATGCAGTGCTCGCACCAGTCACGCAACCAGCCCCAGTCCAAATCGGGATGATCCATATGCCACCAGGGGCCCCATGCTTCCGTGGTTATCAGCGGCGCGGCGATTTCCCCGGCCCACGCCTGGGCGAAGGCGCATCTGTTGCGCATTTCCTGCGCCAGCATGGGCCCCACCGTATCCAGGGCGGCGGCGACACGGCCGGCATAATCCCGGTAATCCCGTTCGCCCCGGTCCTTGACAAGGGAATTGAATCCGGTGCGGTTGTCGAATCGCGGCGTGTGTATCCACAGATGAAGTTCCAGCACATCGAACAACTGCAGGCCCATGGCGCGCACCTCCTTGTGAAACGAGGTCAGCGAATAGGTAAAACGCAGCCGCGGGTAGCGTGACTGAAAATGGGTAATCATCTCCGTGAACAAATCGCTTACAAAGGCCATCTGGGCCGGGTTCCAGGCCATGCGCGTCATTCCCTGTTCAAACCGGCCGGCCTCCTCCATCGCCTCGGCCGGGGAGCGTTCGGCGGCGGGTTTCCGCGCGAGCCCGGTCAACTCCGCCCCGTAGGGACTGAAATAAGGAAACTCCTGGTCCAGGTCCACGTAGAGAACGTGGTCAAGCAGGGCATGGCTGCCCAGGAGATCAAGCGTACGTTCCCAGCATCCGCGAAAGCCGGCGCGATTGCCCGCGAGCGCCTTGTTCCGTTCCGGATATTCTTTGCAATCCCTGCCCCAGGACGAAAGAATAACAGAGATACCGGCACGTTTCATCGCGCCCATGAAGGCCAGTAATTCCTGAACAATGGTGTGCTCACGGTCCCTGTCGGACATGCCCCAGTTGGCCAGCGGGTCGGCGGGAAGGACAACGGTTTCCTCTTCCCCTTGCAGCGCCCCGATTACCAACGGATAGGCATCAATACGCACGGTAGTGAAGCCGCGCTCGACCAATTCGGCGGCTGCCCGGTCGAAATCCTCGAAAGCGCCGCCCGGATAGTGCTGCGTCAACCACGAAAAATCCCACATGGCGTTGGTCACGCGGCGCGGTGTGAGGCTTTCCCGAAGGTCACTGTCGAACTTCAAGGGAAGTGGGCGGGGCGGTTCTTGAGCGGGAGCGGTATCGGCGGCCCGGGCCGACACGTCAAGGACCGTTCCGGCGGCGGCGAGTGTCGCTGCCTGCAAAAAATCTCTGCGGTTGAATCTTTGTGTCGGGTGCATGCCGTTCTTTCCATCTGGACAAAAATAACGTATATCGTGCGCATAATTCTAGCGTATAATGCGTATCAAACCGTAGTTTTAGTTATTCTTTCTTGATTTGTCAGCAGGGGTGCGTTATAGCGTTACGTCTGTCAGGGCGGTATTCGGGACTTCCCATTAGCGCCTGTTTTTATCTTGATGAAGCGCCCCCGCGGCCCTCTTGTCTTTTGCGGAACCAAGAATGAATATTCATGGCGAAGCCGTTTAGTCCAACGGTGGGAATCGGGGCGTCGTTTCAGGTTCCGGTTCCCGTGACGGAAGGCGCTTTCCCTTGCCGATTTGAATTGTCCGCGCCGGAAACAGATAATTCTTAAAGATGAATGGACAGGAGAAACTGAAATGCGCTCTTTAATCCTGGGTTTTATAATGACGTTACCGGCGCTGATGGCTTCCGGGGCGATGGCGGCAACTCCGGTCGGCACGGAAGCACTTCGTTGTTCCGTGGCGGAGGAGTTCGCGGGGAAGGCGGCCCGGATTCCCGCTTCGGAGGGGCAACGGCGCTCGGCCGCACTTTCCTTTCCCGCGCAGCAGGCCCGTTTTGTTCGGGTGACGATCCAGGAGACCGGCGGGAACGCGGAGCCGTGCCTGGACGAATTCGAAGTGTACGGTCCCGAATCCGGCGAGAATTTGGCCCTGGCCTCCCGGGGTACTGTGGCAAGCGCCTCTTCGCTGCTGGCCGGGTATGCCATCCATGCCGTGGCCCATTTGAATGACGGCCGGTACGGTAATGCCCACAGCTGGATTGCCGCCACGCCGGGCGAGGCGTGGGCGCAGCTTGAATTGCCCGGGGCGGCCGAAGTGGACCGGGTGGTGCTTTCCCGGGACCGAGAGGGCGCTTTTCAGGACCGTATTCCCGTTAAAGCCGAGGTGCTGCTGTCAATGAATGGCACGGACTGGCAGGCCGTTGCCGCGCTGGGGGATGTGCGGGGCGGCATGGCGCCCGCACGCCGGAATCCGCTGTCCCAATACGACTTGATACCCTGCCTGCCCGCGGAGCGCCTGGCGGAAAAGGATTGGCACGGGCTGGTGCAGTATGCTTTTTTGCGCGAACGGGACAGGTGGAGCCAACTCCCCGACGAGGATTATTTGTCCCCGCTGCGGACGGACCGCCCCGTCCGTCCCGGCGGGCAGCCGTATTGGGGCGCCCTGGTCCGCCAGACGCCTTTGAACCGGGTGCTGGCGCTGTACGCGGAGTTGATTGACCGCCTGGAACGGCAGGGGGTGGAGGTCAGCGGCGACCGGGAACTCTGGCACCGTTTCCGGGCGGAGGCGGACGGCGGCGCGGCGTCCAGCGAGGACCTGTACCTGGCGGCGCGCTGGGCCAAGCGGCGCCTGTTCTTCCGGGATCCCATGCTCACGGCCCTGGACCAGGTGCTGTTCTCCAAGCGGCATCCTTTCCTGGAATCCCACAATTACAGCGAACACCTGGACGGAGTTCTTGAACCGGGCGGCGGCGTTTATGTGCTTCACATCCCGCGCGACGACAAAGGCGAACTGCTTCCGGACCAGGCCGAGATCGAGCGGTTGTTCGACGGCAGCGCGGGCATTGTCCGGGAACCGGTGCC
>JAKJCY010000237.1 GCA_022706235.1 Candidatus Hydrogenedentota bacterium
GCATCGGCGGTTTGACAGGCCGGAAACATCGTATACGAACCGCCTACCAGGAACGCCGTCTGCGCCCACGGCACCACGGAATCCCCAGCGATGCTGAGTTCCACGCGAGGGAAACCTACGCCGAAATTGGCGGAAATACCGCCGGAGGATCCGGTCTCGTGCACGGCATCGCCAAACTCGAGGGGGCCCAGGCGGCCGCCGGCCTGAACGCTGGTGCCCGCGTAAGAAAAGCCGAGGTCGCTGTCGTAGGTGAACTTGGACGTTACCCGCGCGCTACCGTCCAGCGGCACGGAGGCGTTGATTACGAACTGGATGCGGATGTTCAGCACCACCGGGATAATCCCCACCATGAACGGCACGCGCATGAGCGTTACGGGAAACTCCAGGTTGATAAAATCGTTGCCGGTGGCGGCGACAATCAGTTCCAGCGTCGCTTCCCCGCGCATTCCGGTCAGTTGGTGGTCAAATTCCTGCAGGCCGCCTTCCACAATATCAATCTGGTCCCGGCTTCGAAACCGGTTAATGACGCCGCTCGCCTTTAATTCCGCACCTGCCGGACCGGGCAGGTCTTTGCTGACGCCGAATTCGAAGGTCGAAGTGATAGTGTCAAGGGTGGCCTTGATGCGATAGGTATATTCCCCGATTTTCATTTCCACCTCAATGGGCGTGTTATCTTTCAGAAGGACTTCACCATACCCTTTAACCTCAAACGATTCGATATGCTCCGCATCAAATTCCACGCCATAGTCCCATGCCACCGTGCCGTTCTGAATCGCTTCGGTCATGGTCGCGTAGTCCGTCTGTACCACCAATTCCTCCCCGACGGTTTCCACGGCAACAATGCGCTGAAATCCGAGATTCTCAATCATCAGTATCCTGCCCACCGAAATGTCCAGACCGCGGGCAAGCACGCCGGCGGCATCGAAGCGGCATTCCCAGGCATTCGGGTCAACTTCCAGCAACAGTTCCAAGTCCTGGTCCTGAATAACGGTAACTTCGGGAGCAAGTTCCACGTCATAGGTAAAGGCGTCCTCTTCCCACGGGTCCTCCACAAAAACGGCGATTACATTTTGGGGCGTGTTCATCGTGACTTGGGCAGGGACCGCATTTCCCGTTACATCCCCTTCCCAGTGACTGAATTGCCATCCTTCCGAGGGGTCAGGTGTAATAGTCACCTCTGAGCCGCTGTCATACTTATATTCGCCTGCGGCAGGTGTTGTCGTCCCTTCGCCCTGTACGCTGATCGTCAGCGTGTACTTGGTAACGGGGTCACACGCAGAAACCAGGAACACTAAAACGAGTAAAGGTACCGTAGCGCTAATAGGAAGGGTGATTTTTTGTTTCATTGGTTGTTTTCTTTCTGTATTGGCATGTTCTCAGACACGGCCGACATGACTACGCTGGATTCTTTGGCAACCACACATGCCGTATTTTTTTACTTTTTGACTTCGTCCCTATCCTGTGTAAAGGACGAAGTTCCGTTTGCCAATACCCATAATACCATATATTCTCTGAATACTTTACATAGTAATGCAGACAGCGTACAACCCTGAATCAGGGTTGTCACGGTACCAGAAAAAAAAGGATGGGGAACCGATACCCGAAGATTTAGACATACCGCGCCACCACGGCCAGGCCTGTGGCAACACTGGTAAAAGAATCCCGGCTGCGGAGTTTCCTGGCGCCATATCGTTCCTCAAGCATGGCACGAATGGCGGGCACCAGGCAGGTCCCCCCCGTGGTCAGCACCAGATTGATGTCCTCGGGACGGATACCGGCATTTTGTTCCGCTTCGAGAATACAGTCGCGCATCTCCCCGAGGGTATACTCGATAATGTGGGAAAATTCTTCGCGGACAAGAATATCGTCAATCTGAATATCGTCACGCTGAATCGTGATATGAGTGGATTCCACTTCCGACAGGCGCTTTTTGGCGGCTTCCACCTCGCGCGCCACCAGATAGCCATAGTTTTTCTGAATCAGGCATCGCAACGCGCGCAGCCCTTCAGCGCAGTTTGAAAAAGCCTCCGCCGCCAGCAGCCAATTAATCATTTCTTCGTTGTTGAACTTGTAAATGTTCTGCCAGTCCAGAATCTGGTTGTAAATGTACTGGGGCATGGGCAGGTTGGAGGGACCGTATCGCGCTTTGCTGCCCAACAACGGAAATATCCGGTTCCTTATGATTTCCCGGTCGAGAGCATCACCTGCGACCGGCGTGCCCGCAACGCTGAGAATACGGCTCTCGGCCAGGCGTTGTTCGGGGCCGCTTCCCCCCCGGAACTCCATGATACAAACGTCACAGGTGCCGCCGCCAATATCCACCACCATCAGGCACTGCTTCTCTTCGACACTGACGGCATATTCCACACAGGCGCCGACAGGTTCCATAAAAAACGCCACGTTCTTAAACCCGGCCAGTTCCGCGGCGGTTCGCAATCGGTCCTCGGCGATGCGATTCTCGTCATCACAGTCGGAAAAGCGTACCGGGCGTCCAAAAACCACCGTTTCCACGGCATGCCCCGCACATCCATCCACCGCCTTTTTGATGGGTGAAAGGATGTAGGAAACCAATTCCTCCAGTTGGTAGGGCGTGCCGAAAACTTCCGTGCTCTTGAATGCAGGCTGGCGCAGCAGGGATTTCAGCGATTGGAATAACCGCCCCGGAGCATTGACCTCGACGGTTGCCCGGGCCCGCACCGCATGCCGCACCTCAGGGTCCACCAGTGCAGGGTTAAATACCTCGCTTTTTTCAGGCTCCGCGCCCACATACGCCTCGACGGACACCCCCAGGTCCACCTGCTTTGTTTTGACTTCCCGGTCCATATTACGGGCGATAAAGGCATCCGCCGCCGCGCGCCCCACTATTTTTTCGTTCTCCCGGGAAATATACAGCAATGAAGGCAGCGATGTAGGTAAATCATTTTCAGGATCCAGGGGCAGCGCCCATGCCCTGTGACCGTCATACACGGCGACACTTGAGTTCGTTGTTCCGAAATCTACTCCAAAATACAAAGTATCGACTCCCATGCTTCTTTTCTCAGGAGACCACCGCACGCGTTTTCTGTCTCCTGTCGGTTCCGGCAAAAAGGGCAAGTATAACACCGGGGCGGGAGAAAACAAAAATTTGGGGCTGCCGTAATCACGCATTTGGACCAGAAACAATGAGGGGGCTTACCTGCCCAGCCTCCCGTTGAAACCAGAGGATACCCCCGACATTTTTGAGACGAGGCTATTCCTGCATCTTTCCGAATCCCATTCCCGTCATCACCTTAAATCCCAGTGATAATCAACAACCACCGGCAGATCCGGTGGTATGAGGCGGGCTCCTAAAAGAAGCCTCGTGAAAACAACTATCGATTCCGTCCCAAAGCCTTGTTGTCCATCTTATCACTTCCAAGCCTACGTCATTTCGGTTTTTTCGCGCGCATGGACGCGTTTCAAAGGAAGTACCGTATAGGCGCGAAAAAGACCGGAATCCAGGTTCATAAGACCGCGGGAGGTAATAAAGGGCGCGGGGTACAAGTCCGGGAGATCCCCTGAGATCCTCCATCTGGATGCCGGTCTTTTTCGCGGTATACGGGTAACGGCTCTAATAAAAATCATCGGTCGCGAAAACACCGGCATGACGGTACAAGCAAGGACGTTGTAAATAGCAAAAAGGGCCGACATGTTCATAAGCAAAGAAAACGATGGAACGGCAAAGCGTGACGAATTCTCACCGGCAGAGCCGGTGGATTAACATTGATTCAGAACAGAACCATGGGCCAGGTAATTCATTGATCCGGCGGCTGGGTTTCCAGCGATCGCAGCCGCTCCGCGGCTTCAGACAACGCGGAGTTCCATTGAATTGCCCGGCCGTAGTAATCAGCTGCGCCGGACCTGTCCCCGGCCGACTCCAGGGCCTTTCCCAGATAGAAAGCGGGAATGGCCGCCTCCGGGTGCCTTTGAACGATTGCTCTCCATTCCTCTACGACCGTTTTCCCGCCCGACGGGGCTTGCCGCAGCAGCCGGTCCAGCAGTTTCGCGGTCACGGGAGACTCCGGAACCGCCATCATCACATCACGATAGCAGCCGGCTGCGGCCTGCTCATCCCCCATGCGCTCGTACAGTTCGCCTTGATGCACGCGCGGCCACAGGTCCTGCGGGGAAATCTCCAGCGCCGTCTGATACAGGCGCAAGGCGGTTTCATGCTGTTGCTGCGCCACCAGCACGGCCGCAATCTGGTCGCACCGCCGGCTGATTTCACTGGCCAGTCCCGCGTCCGCTGCGGCGGCCTCCCGCATTTTGGCGAGACCGACATCCACGGCGCCACCCGACACCTCCAGCGCTCCTGACCGGTACAGAGCCTCCGCACTTCCCGGCGCAATTACCAGCGCATTCCGATAGGCTTCCTGCGCGGCGGCCGTTTCGCCCCGCCGCTCCAGAGCCGCTCCCAGGTAAACATAGGGCAGGGGAGTGTCGGGATGCGTACCGGCCAACGCGCTCCAGAAGGTGACCGCGCGCTCCGTCATGCTGTCCCGCACCCCGGAGGAAGCCGCGGCATAGAGCACGTCCAGCCGCTTTGCCGGGGAAGCCCGCTCCGTTTTTTGCTGCAACAGCTGCTCGTACAAATCAATGGCTCTAGTGCTGTCCCCGCTTAATTCATACAGCCCGGCGAGCTTCTCCTGAATATCCGGCCGGTCGGGATGAAGGGCCGACAGGATTTCGTACATAGTTACCGCGGCCCCGTAGTCCTCCCGCTCCTTCAATTGAAGGTAGACTTCCAGGAAGACATTCTCAACCCTTCCCGAATATTCCGGATGTTGCGTCGCAACAAAATGCAGCAGGTTTACCCCTTCCTCATAGGCACCCTCTTTTGTCAGGAGCATTCCCCGCCGCAAGTCCGCTTCCACGCCGACGGGCGTATCCCCCGGTATCTTTGCGTAGGCTTCAAGAGCGCCCCGGATATCCCCCCGCTCTTCCAAGACCATGCCACAATAGAGGCGGGGAACAGCCGCGCGGGGAAAATCCTCCACCAACTCCTCCCAAAAAGAGGCATACTCCGCAGCCCCGGGTTGTCCGGCGGACAAAGCATGCAGGCGATAGGCAACAGACGCGTTTTCAGGATACACTCGCAAAATGCTTTTGTAGGTTGTCCGCGCAGCCGCGAATTCGCCGCCTCCTTCCTGCAGTTCGCCCGCACGTTCACGATACCTGAGATTTTCGGGGAGAATGGCGCCCGCCTTCTCATAGAGGCGGATCGCTTCACCCGGGTTATTTTCCCGTTGCGCCTCTTCCGCCCGGGCGGTCAGCCATTCACCGGCCTCTGAACGCCATTCCGGCATGAAAGCGCCTATCGTTTCCCAGGTATGTATGAGATGTTCTTTGTCCCCGCACCGGCGCGCGTACCATAACGCATGTTCCGCAAAAGCATCATGAAACGGATGGCGCGGGATCAGGCTGAGAAACGCATCCCGGGATGTTTCGGGATACAGACCGAACCCGCCACGCGCCCGCGCCTGCAAGCCGAGTATTCCTCTATCGAGACGCCCCGTTTTATAATAGGCAAATGTCAGGCGGTCTTCGGGTACGAATACATACGGCCAGAGGCGCATGGAGTCCCCGTTCTCAACCAGATAGAGCCCTTCGAAAAAGGGTCGATCCCCGGCACTGAGCTCAATTCCCAAAAAAGTAAAGGGCGGGTCAAAATCGTAGTCATAGACGGGGAAAAAGTATAGCCCTTCGCCCTGTAAAACCACTTGGCAAGGGCGGGTAAATATCGGATTGGTATTTAATAATTGAAATGAAACCGTTCTGCCTTCCCCTTTGAAGCGCGCGGCAAGGTAGAATGAAGCCACCTCTCCCGGCCCCGGCGGGGTATGTCCCTGCAATGCGGTCATAGTTTGGGGCAACAGCAACCTGACATTGTCCCCTTCCCGTTCTTCTTCCAGAGTCAACGGAGCCAACGACGCATGGGCATACTGATCAAGAGAACGGTCCCAATACCTTTTCTGGAACACCCGCAATCCCGCCAGAACGAGAACCATGCAAACGGCCAGCCCCGTTACAAAGAGCCCTCCCTTTACCGCGGCCCGCAGCCCCCTCCGCAGAGCCGATTTCCAACCCTTCGCGCCGGCATACCAGTACAACACCGCGCCATTACGGTACGAGAGCGATATC
>JAKJCY010000238.1 GCA_022706235.1 Candidatus Hydrogenedentota bacterium
TATAATTCCTATGCCGCATCGCGCACCATGGCGCTGCGTCGCCTCAAGTCCACCTACGACCACCTTGAAAGCCGTATACAACGTCTCGAAAACCTGGTCACGTCCAGGAAGTATGATTGGGAGCAGCGCTTGTACGAGCGGGAGTAACCGGCCGCGGCCCGGGACGGCTTGCTTTACCGCGTGTTTTGGCGTTGTGAAGATTGCAGACCGGAATACTCAGGAGGTTTTGTGGAGACAGTACCGCAATGCGTCCTCGATCTGGGGACGCCGCCAGTCAAACTGCGCATCTTCGAGGCGTTTTGGCACGGCGCGCGTGCTGGAGAGCAGCAACTCCCGGGCCATTTCCCCGAAGGCCAGCCGGAGTGCGAGCGGGGGCGTCGGCAATAGGGCGGGACGCCGGAGCAACCGTCCCAGGGTATGCGCGAATTCCAGATTTGTCACGGGTTGGGGGGACACGGCATTGACCGGACCTGACAAAGATTCTTGCTCCAGGCAATAAACAATCAGGCGCACCAGGTCGTCCAGGGTAATCCAGCTCATCCAGCGTTGTCCGAGGCCGATGGGGCCGCCGACGCCCAGGCGAAACGGCAGGAGCATGCGTTCCAGGGCGCCGCCGGAAGGACTCAGCACCATGCCGGTGCGCAGGAAAATAGTACGGACACCGGCATCGACCAAGGGCTGTGCGGCGGCCTCCCAGGCTCGGCAGGTCTCCGCCAGAAAACCCCTGCCTGGCCCGGCGCTTTCCTCAAGGACCGCATTACCGCAGTCGCCATAATACCCCACAGCAGAGGCCGATATCGCGACCTTTGGCGGGGTAGCGCATGCTGCCAGCGCCGTGCTCAGCAGGGAGGTTCCCTTGATCCGACTGTCGAAGATACGGCGTTTGCGCTCCACTGTCCAGCGTCCCGCCGCAATGTTCTCCCCGGCCAGGTGGACCACGGCATCGAACTGTTCGAGACCGTGCGGGTTCAAAACACGCTTATCGGGGTCCCAATATAGGTGCGAAGAGTCGGATGGCACAGGGGGCTTACGGACCAGAGTGACGGTTTCAACGCCCTTTGTCTTTAGGTACCCGTTTATTGCGCGGCCAATAAGGCCCGTTGCGCCGGTTATGAGAACGCGCATGCCTTTTCCTGTCTCTTGATGGTGATCTTTACCGGCAGTCATTGTCGGGGTCGGAGGACTTTCTCAATCAGGTCCAAGGTAGTCCCCGAAATCGGGGTGGCGCAGAGTTCCCGGATGCGGTCTTCAGCCGATTTCGTCCACATTCAAGATGATTTTGCTGATCAAGTGATACTCGAGGGCTTCTTCCGCCGTCATCCAGAAATTACGGTCGCTGTCCCGTGCCACCTTTTCTTCGGGCTGCCCGGTTTCCCTCGAAATCAGGGCGTTGATACGGTTCCGTATCTTCAGGATTTCCATGGCCTCAATGCGAATGTCCGCCGCCTGGCCGCCTGCGCCGCCGCTCGGCTGGTGCAGCAGGAACCGGGTATTGGGCAGGGCGTAGCGTTTATCCTTGGCCGCGCCGAGTAGAATGGGCACCGCGATGCTCGCCACCCAGCCGGCGCCGATACTGAGGACAGGCGAGGCGATGAACCGCATTACATCATGAATGGCATATCCCGAATCCACATGGCCGCCCGGCGATGTTATTATAACCTTGATGGGGTCGTGGGACTTTGCGTCCAGAACCAGCAACCGGCTGATGACATCCTCCGCGCGTTCCTGGTCTATATCACCCACCACCATTACGGTCCGTGATTGCAGCAACAGGGTTGGCAGGGGAGATTCTTTGGTCCCTTCTTCGCCGCACTGATGCCGCATTGGACGGGGGGCGCAAACATTTCGATAATACTCGGTATCGGGGGTATTCATAGGCGGTCCCTTGAAAAAATAACAGGAGAAAAAACGATAACACCACAGGCGTATTGTGCCATGAACGGCCTGAAGGGGTCAAGGTGCCTGACAACAGGACCGTGCGTTTTCCTTCGGCCTGTGGTGCGTTCTGGAAATGAGGGGCCCGGAGGTTTACAATAAGGGAGTGCTGCTGCAGGCATATTGTTTTCGTAATCACATCTGGTCCTTTCTGAAGAGGGCCGGTAACTGTTGTTGAAAGGTTCTGACCATGAAAACACGTTTGTTAATGTTGATCGTTGTGCTGTTGCTCGGAACGGGTGCGTTTGCTGAAGAGGACAACGGCGACGCCATTCTTGGGAAATGGGTGACGGAAGAAGGGAAGGGACACGTGGAAATTTACAAGGAGGGCGGCAAATACAGCGGCAAGATCGTTTGGCTCAAAGAGCCCAACTATCCCGAGGGTGACCCCGAGGCGGGCAAGCCGCGCCATGACTTGAACAATCCGGACGCCTCGAAGCGGGACCAGCCCATTATCGGACTGGTGGTATTGCGCGATTTTACGTATACAGGCGATAAAACGTGGAAGAAGGGCACTATCTACGATCCGGAAAACGGCAAGACGTACAAGTGCACCATCACCCTGGCAGGAGATGGTTCCTTGAAAGTGCGTGGCTTTATCGGTGTGTCCCTTATCGGCAGGACTTCGGTATGGACACGGGCCAAGTAGGCTGCAACATCTCTATGGCAATCAGTCCTTTCTGGTAACGGGCGCAACATCGTTAAAGCGGTTTTTAATTTGTTCCCACACGGCCATGGAGTGTCTGAGGTGAACGCGGGGATCCGCTTCGATCGCATAGCACTGAAGGCCGACGGGGCCTCGAAAGCCCGCCCCGCGGAATGCCGCCAGCACGTCGCAATATTCGCTTATGTCTGCTTCTTCAAGAGGGCCGATGGCAATCTTCTTTCCTTCATCGCCGTTGATGGACAGGACCATCAGTTTCGGCGCAAGCCGTGCAGCCACTTCCGCCAAGGGACGCTTGCGGTTTCCCTCGAGCGCTTTCCAGTGGTACAGGTTGAAGGAACTGCCGAAGTTCGGCCGGTCCACCTTGTCTGCCAGGCGTGCCGTGTCTTCCGGGCTTTCCACCCAGAAGTTGATATGGGGATAGGGCGCCACGCGCACGCTGTAGGGGGCTGCCTTGTCCGCGATTGCCCTGAGAATGGGTACCGCGTCGTTGTCTCCGGCGGGATCAGAGGGCGAATAACGCTTGCTGTGCACGTGACACCATAAAATCGTTTCGTGGCCTTTCAACAGCGGGAGCGCCTCGTCCAGTCCGGGATTACAGGGCTGTTCCGGCACGTCGATGTCCACGCTGAAATAGATGGTGTACAGTTTCAGGCCACTCTTGTCCAGGGCGCGCAGCGTTTCATCCAGGCCTTCCAGTTCGCGATGGTCGTAGCCGTCGAAACCGATGTCCGCCAGGATGGCGGCTTGTTCCCCGATATCAGGCACCTTGTTTTCCATGCTGTTTTTATAAGCGAAGAAGGGGTGAAACGATTCTCCCGTGAACCCCGGTCCGTGCAGGGCTGCCGCCGTGATCGCCACGGCGAGCGCGGCACTGGCGCTGATGTTGGACCCCATGATTATTCCTCCATCCAGTTGCCGCGTATTGCGCGCGTAAGCAGAGTGTTGGCATCCTCGTCATTGGTGAATTGCTCTCTGTCCACGTCCCAGGCCAGTTTTCTGCCCCGTTGTATGGCAATATGGGCGATCTGGCCCATGGAACAGGTACGGTGTCCGATTTCGGCGTCAATCATGACCGGGACGTCATTTAGGATGGCATTGACAAAGTCTTCCTTGTCCGCCCGCCGCGGGATTCTTATACTGTCCTCTGTCAGGGGCGCCGTAAGCAGGGCCGCGTCACTTGTGGTCAGGCCGGGACCGGGGCGCAGCCAGTCACCGTGAATCCAGCCTGCTTCGCCCGTGACTTTGATATAGGCGCCTGCCGGGTCCGTATGGTAGCGCAGGGTTGCGCCGGAAGCGTAGCGAAACCGCGCTTCAAAGGACGACAGCACATTCCAAAGCCCCGAGCCCGGTTCCGGGAACACACCCGTGCCTTCCACCTCCACCGGGCCGGAGCGTTCCGTATCCAGGCATAGCTGGGCGATATCGAGCATGTGGGTGCCCCAGTTGGTCACGATACCTTCGCAGGTGTCCCTGCAGCGCATCCAGCCTGGACGCGTCAGGGCCTTCGCCGGGTGGACCCGGTCAACCGTGTAGGGCTTCTCCGGTGCCGGGCCAAGCCACATTTCATAATCGAGTTCTTCCGGCACTGCCATCGGTTCGGCGTTGCCACCCGGCCCGTCGGCTTCAGGTACGCCCACGTCGATATGAACCACCTTGCCGACACGGCCGTTGCGCACGAGTTCCGCGATTCTGTGCATGTCCGCGTGGGAGCGGCATTCCGTATCCGTACGGAAGACCACGCCCTTTTCCCGGACGGCATTCGCGAGGAGGCGTCCTTCCGCCACGGACAAGGTCAGGGGCTTTTCGCAGGAGACATGCTTGCCTGATTTCACCGCCGCCAGGGAGATGGGCACGTGCCAGTGGTCCGGGGTGGAGTTCATGACGGCGTCTATATCGTTCCTTGCTATCACTTCACGCCAATCCCGGTACACGGCACAGTCGCTGTTCCCGTAATACCGGTCCACCTCCGACTTGGCTTTGTCCACGCGCCACGCGTCGACATCACACAGGGCGACAAGGCGTACCCGCTTCATCGCGAGCAAGGGCGGCATGTTGATCTGTATAGCCTGGCGCCCCAGGCCGATCATGGCCAGCGTGATGGTATTGGACGGCGTGGTTTGACCCCAGAGTGTGGATGGAGCGATGAATGGAGTGGCACCCGCCGCGAGACAGAATTTCATGAACGACCGTCGTGTTGAAAAGGAAAGTGTATGTTTCATGGCAGTCTCCTGGTAGAAATCTTCAGTGCGACCGGCATAGCGTGTCCAACCGCCGCGATGACGCCTTATACACCGCTACGGCAGTCGTTGTCGACAAAGGAACTTTTACAACAGTTGTTTTCAGAAATCAGCGCCTTCGCGATCCGCCATCCGTGCCAGGTATGCCCGGAGCCGGCGTTCCCAGGGACCGGATTTGAAGGTACGCAGGTCTTCCCGATTTTCAGGCAATTGAAAAAGCGGCAAATAGCGCAGGTCATCCACGTTTGTTACACGATAAAAACCCTTGAAGGCATCCTGGCAGGATTCCGGAAACGAAATGCCCAGAAACTTGCTGCGTTTCCACAGGGGCTGTTCTTCAAAGGGGGAGTCGGGGTCCACCTGTTCGCGCCACTGGGGGATATTGATCGTCTGCAGAAAGTCCCGGAATAATTGAGGACTGCTCACGGTTGTCGCTTCGTAGACCGGGAAAAAGAAGGTGACCAGCCCCTGTTCCTTGTCTTTGGAGCCCCACAAAGTCAACTGCTGTGTGAAATCATTGAACACCCGCCTCTGGTCATATTCAATGGTGACAGGTATGTCCCGCCCCCGGGTGTCAAACACCACGGCGACATATTCCCAGGCCGTTTCACCGGGCGGCAGGGTTTCGGAGTTTTTTAGTCCTGGCAGTTCAGCAAGGGGACTTGCCAGAATGTGGCTCTCTTTCCGGATTAATTCTGTTTCAATGGCTGTCCGTTTCATTCCTTTCAGTGTATCTGCCAACGCGCTGACTCTTGTTTCCTGCCACCACCGTAATATCCCCAATGGGAGCACTACCGCCAAGACTATCATCCCCACGAGCAAGAAGACGCTGGCAAATGGCTGCAACGCCCTATTGCGCCAGGTTTGTCCCGTTCGCGTATGCTCCCCGGCTTTTTCACCATGGTGCCATAGCCGATGTTTGGCAACATTCATAAGGCGAAGGCACAAAACCTCCAGGCAGATCAAGAATGCTCCGATAGGAACGAAAACGAGATAGGCAATGAATCTATAATCGTAGTTGATACTCGGATATCCGGTAAACCATAGTAATAATCCGGTCAGACATAAAGCGATTCGAAAGCGCTTCAGACTGACACAACACAGGACCATCACGACGGATACCAACCCGAACCAACTGATACCTCTGGCAAGGCCTTCATGAATACGAAATAAATACTGCATCCACTCCGGAAACTTCCCCCGGACCCATGTGCTGTTTTCCTGCGCCGCTAAAGGCATTTCATATACGGCAACGGACGCACGCCATGCCCGGGCTGCGATGTCCGCAGGGAAATGCCAAAGAACGTCAC
>JAKJCY010000239.1 GCA_022706235.1 Candidatus Hydrogenedentota bacterium
TTCCCGTCGAGATGGCAGCCTGAGGGGATATGTTCAAGCGACAGCAGGCCGACGGAACGTTCTTTGCTTCGCAACACACCTCGAAGCACACCCGTGTCAAAGATATAGGTCCCGTCGCCGGATACCTTGAAGGCAAGGTCCGGAGGTTCGGTAACACCGATGCCCTGCATGCAGCCTATCAAGGCGGGTATAAGAAGGCACATTTTTTTCATTTACGCATCCTCCTGGGCAGTTGTCTTGCGATTTCCCTGACTTGGAACCATATCGCAACCCTTACTTCTTCACCTCCGCGATAAAGCGGGCCAAAAGGTCCATATGGCGGATAAAGGTCGCGGTATCCACCACCTCCTCTGTCGGATCCTCTTCCCCGTGATACCGCAATTTACCGAGCTCGACCCATGCCCCGCGCGTGTCCAGGGCGTCTATCACGGCTTGTATCCGCTCCGCTGATGACGAGGTTACAGAAGGAGCCGACTTGTTGTCGGGCGGAGGTTCCGGCGCCTCATCGCACGCTTTGCGGTAGTCGCGTTCAATCGCATCGGGATCAAACTGCGAAACAAAAGAGTAATGGGTGGGCATGTCCGCGTCGCTGTAGGTCAGTTCATAGGCCTTGGTGCAATATAAGGGCGTGTTGGTCTTCAACTCATAGAACCGGGCGAGGTTCCCATCGGGCAGGCGCGACGCTTTCAGGTACTCCAGGGCGCGGCCCAGGCTGTCAAGATAGCGGCGGTCCCCGGTCCGTTCATGGAGATCAAGCAACAGCCGCAATACGCCCTGGGATTCGCCGCCGGTAATGGCGGGCGGCTCGAATTTGCGCGCCCAGGCGGGATGCATGCCGACATCGTACTGTTGCGCCCAGGCGGGCTGCGGATCGGGCATCTGCGCCAGAAGAATAAAGTCGCCCCCCTTGATCGCGGATGCGCGATAGCGGTCATCGGGGTAAATCTCACCCGCAAGGAACATAAGGGCAATCGTATCGGTAAGCGTGTTGTCGTTCAGCGTATAGTACTGGGTGTAGTCGTGCTTCTCATAGAAGCGCGACCAGGATTCAGGATAGTCGGCTTTCTTGACGGGATAGTTGTCCGGGTCGGGAAATTCGCTGTACCGCTGGGGCCAGGCGCCGTTGGGATACTGGGCCTTGAGCAGGCTTTCCAGTCCGTACAAAGCGGCTTCATGGATGGCGGCATCCTGAAACGCGAGCGCCCGGTCCACCCGGATAAGGCACCGAAGCGCCGCCTGGGTGGTGTCGTCATCCAGCGTTGTGACGTTGTGTCCTTCCGTCCTGCCGTCACTGCGATAAGCATAGCCCTGGCGCTTTTTGGGGTCGAACTCGATACGGTAGTCCCAGCCGCCCGACTGCAGTTGCCCCTTTACCAGCGCTTGCGCGGTTTCAACGGCGGCTTCGAGATAATAGCGTTCCCCCGTTTTCTCATAGGCCTCAAGGAAAGCCATTCCCACGGCCGGCGTGCCGGGCGGCTGCACCCAGGCCATGGTCTCCGTAGCCTTCCCTTCTCCCTCGCGGCGGGCCAAATCAGCGGAGTATCGCCAAAGATAGCCGCCCTTGACCGCGACCCGTTCGCGGAAAAACGCGGTTGCCTGCCGCATCCTGTCCCCGGCTTCCGCTAACAGGGCATCGTCATCGTAGTCCTGCGCCCATACGCTCGACGCGCATAAGACTATTATGAGCATTACTATAATCGGATGTTTTCGCATAAGGACTATTTCTCCCTAACAGCAACAGACTACAGGGATACCGGTGTCGGGTTCAAACACGGCCGGAGGATCCGATGCGGCCCCCGGTTGAGAGTGAATCTTGACATCAGGCTACATTAAATTTAAATAATGGTGTCCGAACGACAAGTACCGTTGGCAAGGAAACCAATAATGACTCTTCGCCGATTCTTCAAATGGACTACAATCCTGACCCCGGGAATTGCGGTCATACTCTATGCGCTTCTCCTGGCCGGTCTATGGGCCGTGCAGGACCAACTTCTCTTCGGCCGCAGCGCCAGAGAAATCAAGGAGACCCCCTCAGCCCGGGGATGGCCCTATGAAGAAGTGTGGTGTGCCGTGGGCGATGAGAAGACCCATGGCTGGTGGATTCCGGTTCCGGAGGCGCGCGGCGCCGTGTTGTTTTCGCACGGAAGCGGCCGGAACATCAGCGGGTATCTGGAGGATGCCGCGCTGTTCCGGGAACAGGGGCTTTCCGTGCTGTTGTATGACTATGGCGGGTATGGTTCCAGCAGCGGCAAGGCCTCCGAACCGCGTTGTTATGCTGATGGTCTTGCCATGTGGGAGTACCTGGTGAAAACGCTGGAGATACCCCCGGAAAAAATCCTCCTGGCCGGCAGTTCCCTGGGCGGGGGCGTAACGGCGGAGCTGGCCACCCGGGTCGCCCCGGCCGCCGTCGTTCTCGAAAGCACCTTTACCTCCATCCCGGACGCCCTGTCCGATGCCTATCCCTTCATTCCCGCGGACTGGATTTGCCATCTGCAATTCCGGAACAAGGACAAAATGGCGCGTATCCCCTGCCCTGTTCTACTATTTCACAGCCGGGACGACACAGTCGTTCCCTTTGCGCACGGCCGGCAATTGCTTGAAAACGCTACGGAACCTAAACAATTCGTGGAAATACGGGGCGCGCATCACGGAGGCAAATTCGCCTCCCGGGATGTCTATTCGGAAAGCCTGAAACAGTTCGTCGGGAAGTATCTTTGACCCGGGGAAAACAAGACGCAATAGAGTATACTTTCCGGAGTTACAGACCGATTTACAGTGGCAAAGGCAGGCGGCATCGAAAAAATAGCTTGCATTTGACCCCTCACCTATGATACTTTATCTATAGAATAAGTCTGGAATCAGCGCCCATGAAGTTGACCACCCGCAGTGAATATGCCTTACTCGCCCTGTTATTCCTGTCCAGACATGACAAGGAAGAACCGGTGAGCGGCGAAATTATTGCCCAGGAACAAGGCATTCCCCCGAAGTTCCTGCAACAGATTCTTCTGGCTCTGAAGCGGGCCCATTATATCCGCAGCGCCAAAGGACAGCGCGGCGGTTATCTCCTCGCCAAGAAACCTCACGAAATTACCATTGCAGAAATTGTCAGACTTCTGGACGGCGCCTTGGCGCCGACGGAATCAGTAAGTAAGTATTTCTATGAAGCAACCCCTGTTGAGCGTGAAGAAAAACTATTGGATGTATTCCGCGATATTCGGGATTATGTGGCCAAGAAATTGGAGGAAACAACGCTGGCGGACGTCAAATAACGATGTTCTTTTTTTTTGGGTTTTAATCAGACTAAAACAATATGGTAAATATTGTAACTAGGAAAGGAATTGTATGATCAAGACCATCACCATTTTAGGCGGCGAGGGCAAGGCCGATACGGCGGAGGGGGTACAGCGTATTGACCTCAATATGGGGGATGTAGTGAGTATCGTCGGACCGACGGGTTCCGGCAAGACCACCCTCATCAATGACATCGAATTGTTTGCCGACGGGAATACGCCGACAAAACGGCGCATCCTGATCAACGGGGAACGGCCGTCGGACTTGTATCGTGATGACCCTGCGCGGAACCCGATTGCCTTAATCACGCAACATACGAATTTTCTGTCCGACCTGCCCGTACGCGTCTTTCTGGGCATTCATGCCCGCATTCGCAGTGCTGACAATTCCAGAGCGGATGCCCTGGTGGCGCAGACACTGGCATTTGCCAACCAGCTCACCGGGGAACCCGTTATTCCGGACAACCGTATGACCGAGCTCTCCGGCGGGCAGACCCGGGCATTGCTGATTGCGGACGCCGCCATCATCTGCAATACCCCCATCGTGCTTCTGGACGAAGTGGAGAATGCCGGTATCCATCGGACGCGCGCCCTGGAACTTCTGCGGCAGTACCGCAAGATATTCATTTTTGTAACGCATGACCCGCGCATTGCGTTGTTGTCCGATTTCCGCATCGTGATGCGGAACGGGTGCATTACCCAGATTATCCATACGGATGCCGCCGAACGTCAATTCGCCTTGACGGTGGGCTGTCTGGACGACGCCCTTTCCCGGTTGCGGGATAAGATAAGGTTCGGCAAGCATTTGGAGAAAACGGATTTTACGGAACTGGAGCGGTTCACGCCGGAAAGGGAGGCGGCTTTTCTATGAAACTTGTGATCTGCGCCGGGTCCGCCACAACGGGAAAAACGTCCGTGCTGCGCCATGTGGCCCGAAAACTTGTGGCTATGGGCCAACATCTTGCTTTTCTTAAAATTGATGTTCAGTATGCCGATGAAGATGAGGTGTTTGCGCGGGAATTCGCCATACCCACCCGCAAAGTGTATTCCGGCGAACTGTGTCCTGACCATTGCAGTGTGCTGGTATTGGGGGACGCCCTGAAATGGTCCGGGGACGCCGGTGCGGATATACTGATTGTGGAGACAGCCGGCTTATGCCTGCGGTGTGCCCCCTACGTTGACGGCGGGCTCGGGCTCATGGTGATGGAGGCGACCAGCGGCATGAACCTGCCCCGCAAAGTCGGGCCCATGCTGTCACTGGCGGATATTGCCGTCGTAACCAAGATTGATTTGGTCTCCCAGGCCGAACGCGAGGTGTTCCGCGCCCGCATCATGGAAGCGGCGCCGTCCGTACGCGTGCGTGAGGTGAACGCCCTGTACGGCATTGGGATTGACCCCCTCGTTGATCTTGTCCTTCGGATACCCGATGTGCCGGAGCGATTACTGCTGCGTGGAAATCCGCCGGTCGGCACCTGCACCATTTGCGTGGGCAAGAAAGAAATCGGATGGCAATCTCATTTTGGCGTGGTGCGTGCCCTGGATAACCAGAACTTTTACCGTGGAGAATGACCATGAACACAGAAATGAACACTACGACGCCTGACATCGTGCTTCCGGGATTGGATTGCGGTGTATGCGGCTTCCGCAAGTGCGCGGAGTTGGCGGCACGGCTGAAACAAGAACCGGATCTGGTGAAGCGATGCATCCACCTGACAGCATTTTCCCTGTCCGGAGCGCCGTCCTGCGGGAAAGAGCATCCGATTCCCCGCGAGGAGGGCACGCGGACATGCGGCAACTGCAGTTCTTCCCGGGTGTCCGTTTCTGCGGATACGTGGGTGGACAGCCTGGGCCGCGAATTTGATTTTTACCTGGAACATTTCCCGGAAGACCCGGGGCCCCGCGAAATCATCCTTCCCCATAACCCAATGATTACACGCGAAATGGACATCGCCATCGGGGATATCCTGATCGGCAGGCCGCTGGGCATGTCCTGCGGGTGTCCCATCACCCATTGCGGTGTGGTAACCGCCGTGGATGCGCGCACGGGCGTCATGACCTGGTGTGTTACCGGGCCCCTGGACCCGCGCAAAAAAGGGTATAAGGACATCGGCTATTATATAGCGGAAGCCTATGAAGGACTGGTAAAACAGATGCGTCCGGAAAATCTTCGCATCGGTCTGCGATATTATTTTCAGCCGCGGATGTGCATGCTCCAGTGGCGCCACAGCGGACTCATCAATTATTTGAACCGCCTTGAGGACGGATACCAGGTGCGTCTGGAAGGACTGTTCATCGGGTAACCAGAAAACCAGCACACAGTTCGTTTTGATATCGAAGAAACGTCAGCCCGTATAAATCACAGTCACCCATGTACACGAGGCGCTTTCATCCTGAAAGGACGTGCGGGCGGTTTTTTCGGGGGCTGATACGTGCTTTAACGCACTTCCTTCCGATTCACGGACACACCTTTCCCGTGCCCTTAACCCACCCGCAGGCCTGATCCGTCCGGAGACCTTGACTCGAGACCCAAAACAGAGAAAAATTGCCTGCCGGTGTTGTCAGGCGTTTGTATACAGCGACACTACGGAACGTCGGAAAATGCACTTTGCGCGAGGCAGAAAGCCGGAAATAATGCATTGCCAAAAGCCTCTATGCTTCGTCCGGGACTTCGCCCGGAAGAAGTGTCGCCTGCGGCGCAGCAAGTTACAACGCTATAGACAAAGAAAAATAAAGGGAGCGTAAAAAACGCCTGTATCAACCTATTTCGCCTTCCCTTATAAACAGCCGTAAACACGGTCATTCCGGTTTTTCGCGATCGCCGACTCGGGTCGAAGAACGGTACTGG
>JAKJCY010000023.1:0-36338 GCA_022706235.1 Candidatus Hydrogenedentota bacterium
CCTATAACATTCACCTGGAGCCCCGGGAATACATTACCCGGACGCTGGCGGGCCGGACCCTTTGGATTGAGCACGGGCAGCAGCGCGACGCCTCCAACCGCTTTGACATTTTCGGCAATGCCGCGTGCAAGCCTTTCGGCTACTATGTCACGACCAACATTATCAGCAGCGCGGGCCAGCGGGTGCGTAACCGCCACGAAAAATGGCTCAAGGATATCGAGTCCGTCTATCCCACCGAACATATTCCCCATTGGCTGCTTTCAAATTACTTCTATCGGGAAATGAGCATCTACATCCGGGCGCTCGGGCTGCCGCTGTTGTTGTTGTTCTGTGCCAGCGCCGTCATGGTGGTCGGCGCACTGCTTGAGGTGTTCGGCGTCGTTTCTCCGGGAAGATTCCTTTCGAGCTTTTCCCGCAGCCTCGGGGTGTTGGGCTATCCCCTGGACCTCCTGTTCATTATTGGAGGGGCGGCCTTCATAACCATACTGCTGAGCATTTTCCTGTTGATGCTCTTGCGCCACGATTTACGTAATGTTCTGCTGCGTTATAACGTGGACGTATCCCGGGCGCTTAGTGAAAAGAAAAATGAAGAGTACATTTCCGCCGCAGAGCAGGTCTTTCGGGAACATCCGGATGTGGCGGTGTTTATTTTTGGCCATTCCCACATCCCGGAAGTCAAGACCCTCGGGGAGCGGGCCATTATCAATACCGGTTCCTGGGTGAAACGGCTTACCCGCATTCCGTCCCGTTTCCTGTTGCTGCCGGACGTGTATTGGCCCTCCTACCACCTGGGTTTTTTCCGTATTGTCGGGGAAGAAGGGTGTATCGCCATCTATCACCATGCCATCGACAAAAACGATTCGCAGTCCCTGTCCCTGCTCCAGAAACTGGCCATTTTCGGCAGAGACACGCAGCCGCCGGAGAGGGTTCCGGAGCGCCTGCTCCTGCCGGCGGCGGAAACGGGCGCACCTTGATGTTCACCGCCGATGCCATGCCCGCGAAACGGCCATACTAATGAACAGCCCCATCCATTTCTGTACCGGTTACCTGGCGGCGCGCGCCCTGGGATACCGGGAGCACCGGTTTGAAGCCGTCTATGTGGCGGCGGCCGCCTATGCGCCCGATGTGGATTCGCTGCTGAGCCGTTTTTCCCCGCTGTTTTCTCATGGCATCTGGACCCATACTCTGGCTGGGGTAGCCTTAATGAGCCTCATCATGGCGTCCTGCACCGCCGCGATACTTGCCGCCTTTCGCATAACGCCCCGCCCGAAGTATGGCGTTCTGGTGGGGCTGGCGCTCCTGGGAGGCGTCACCCACCTGTTCCTGGATGCGTTCACCTACTATGAATCCGAGGCGGACGCGCTGCACCACCTGTATTTCTGGCCGTTCTGGAAATTTCCCTGGCATATCAACACGGTGTTTCCCGGCGTCTCCTATGGGGTGCGCATCGGGGTGGAGGTCCTCTATTCCCTGTCTGTGGCCTTGTATATTTTGGGATATCAATGGTTCTATCGCGGACAGAATCCCTTGCGCATGTTTCATCCCCGAAACGGGTTCAGGGAATCGAAATAAGCAGAAAATGAGGTGCCCGGGCCCCCAGAGGTGTTGCGATACGGACATTGGCCCCACCGGCGTCGTCCCGTGCGAAAAACCGGCTACAACACCAGGGGCAGGAGCCCGGCCAGAATGGCTACCGCTACGGGGATGACCAGATTGTCATCGGGGTACAGCCAGGTTATCCATCGCGCGGCGTGATGGGCAATATGCCGTTGCACCTGGCGCGTCAACGGCCGCGCCGCCGTGACCCAGTACTTGGTGTAACTCTCAATCAGGGCGACAATGCCCGCGATACACAGAACGCATTTCACGCTGAGAGGGTCGCCCAGCTGACGGCTGATTCCCCACAGGACCAGGGCGCTTGACAGGAGAAACGCCAACAGGCCGAAGGCGCGTTCCTGACCCAGGCCGTATTTGTGCACCTGGTAGCGGGTCCACGCGGCCGCCGGATCGGCCACGCCCAGCACGCTCAGGGAAAGGACCAGCGTGGATTCGCGGCACAGCCCGAATTCATAGGTCGTAGTAAGGATGGCTGCGGCTAAAATATAATAGGTGGTCGCGTTGAAGTGGTTTTCCTCGATGGGCCGCATCAGTTGCCCATAGAAAGGCAACCCCTTGATGATTTCGTTTTGCCGGGGCGAGTAAAAACGCATGATGTCTATGGAAACGAGGATACCGACCAGCGACCAGACAAAGCACAGCAGCAGGGCAGGGTTCAACACGGGACCGTTCAGGTCCTTCCATAAATAAAAAATCACCAGCATCAGCAGGCACCCGGCCAGGTGCCAGAACTTGCGCTTGGCGTTCCACTCAAACGTATCAGCTGTATCGTACGTCATACTCTGCTGTCCGTTTCCAGCTGTAACCTTCAGTAAAGGTTTCAATACCCTACATCATATAGAATATCACTCAGGGCCCATAAGTTTCCTGTTCAGGTTACTTTTCTGGCGCCCCGGGAAAATAGCCGGCAACCGGGCGGGGGAAACAAAAACACGTTGCTTCTTTCCATAATACAGTCAGCATTTTCAAGAATCGCGGTACAGTCCCACGAAACATAATGCGGCCGCAGGGGTGCTTGTCGGGGATGAATTGTAGCCTGTACAATTCTGCGGGATGTACGGTCGCCAGTTTCTGTTCTTGTTCAACCGATGGGTCTTCCGGGCTGACCGGTCGCCAGATTTACGGCTGGAACATACCGCGAAGTACTGAACCTTCCGCTAGTTGTCCAGCGCTTTCCATTCTTCTGTTTGGGTCCACACGGTTAAGTTGGTCAAATCATGCTTGGTCTTGAAAATAAAACTGGCGACCACATAAGCCACGAAAAAGAGCACAAGATTACCGACCAGTCCCGTATAGTACGTCTCAAAGGGAATTTTGATTTTCATGATTTCAGCCACGGCTACCCAGGTACTGAAAAGTAATACACACACAATGCCTGCGCCGACGGCACGCCCGTCGCCCCGGCGGGTCAGGAAGCCCAGCCAATACAGGCCCAGCAACCCCCCACCCAGAATGGCGGTGATTTTGGTGGCCGTATCCTGCAAGGTCTTGTCCGTGGCACTTAATAAGAAGAACGCGAAACCGAGCATGAGTATGGAGGCCAGGATGGACAGGCCCCGGGCCGCCCGTATATAGTGGTGTTCGGAACGGTCCTTGAAAAGATGGCGTTTGTAGATATCTACAATACCCACGGCCGAAATGGCATTAATGCTGGAAGACAGGGAGGACATGGCAGCGGCGAGGATACCCGCGATGACCAGTCCCGAAAGGCCGACCGGCAATTTATTCACCACGAAGTAGGGAATGATGGAATCCGCCCGCGCACCGTCGGTCCCGTGGAGCATGGCCAGCGCCTGCGGGTCCGGATTCAGTTTAAAATACACGTAAAGGGATGTGCCCAGAAACATAAAGAACGCCCAGGTAGGCACACTGCAGAGGCAGCAGATCCAAATGGCTTGTTTCGCCTCTTTGGGGTTTTTTGTGGCAACATATTTTTGGATCACATTCTGGTTGCTGCTGTATTCCGTCAACCAGTTGTTGAGCCCGATTACCAGCATCATGAGCACGGTTTTTTCTGTCAGGCTGAAGCCCCAGGCGGCCGGCACCAATTCCCCCCCTTTGTTCAGGTCGCCCAGCATGAATTTACCATCCGCCGCCGCCACGGAAATAACGGTTCCCAGGCCTCCGTCTATATTGAGTAAAACCACGACAAGAATGGCAATCCCCCCGAACCAGAGTAGAAAAGACTGGAAAAAGTCTGTCCAGACTACGGCCTCAATGCCTCCGGTGACCGTATAGAAAGACGTGATGATACCGCCGATGAGCACGCAGTACTCTGCGCGCAGTCCTGTCATTTCCTGTACAAGAATGGCCACCAGGTACAGGATGAGGCCCAAACGCGTTACCTGGGAAACAAGGAAGGCGGTGGCCGCATAAACGCGTGTGCCGGCGCCGAAACGTACTTCGAGATATTCAAAGGCGGACGTGATTTTCGCCCGGCGATAGAAGGGCAGGAACGCCTTGGAGGCAATAAAGATGCCCAGGGGCAGGGTGAGGCACAGCAAAAAACGCAGATAGGCGGTTTTATAGGCGTCGCCCGGATACGCCACAAAAGTGATGGAGCTGATGGACGTGGCGAACATGGACAAGCCTATGAGCCATCCCGGGAAGGAGCGGCCTCCAAGGAAATAATTGTCCGTGGTCTTGTTTTTTCGGGCAAAAATAGGCCCCATGGCGGCCATTGCCACAAAATAAATTACCAGCACAATAAGATCAATCAGGCGCATTTCGGATTGCATACTCTCTCCTTATAATTCCCCGGACCTTGGCCAGGCCATCAAAAAAAATAAAGGCAGTCTCTACCTTCAAGCGCACGCTCCGTCCTCTCTCGCAGAATTGCGCACGTGCAAAAACCGCTTCCCATTGTGAACGACAAGTCTACCATACTACGGATTGATACTCCAAAACCGCAAAAATAGAACTGCGTAGCACGAGTTCCTAGCGGGAACTGTCAGTCTGTATTTCGGTCTTGCAGGTTGCGCCCGCAAAAATCCGGGACAGCCATCGGCATGGTTACGGATTTGATGCAAGGTGCATGGTTTTAATGTGTGCCGGAGGCACTCCCATTTTTTGCTCAGGTGTTGCTTTTGTGCGCCGGTTTTTGTTAATGCCCGCAATAGAGGTGCTAATCTCCAACTCCAGAGGGCTGACGCCGGAAACGGCCGACAGTTTTTCGCGCACAGTTTTATTTGTATGGTGGTGTCATGGGCCGGCAGTCCCATGGGGCCGTTAAGCGTCTGGCTCTGAAGTGTCTTCTTCCGGGGTATCGGCGTGCGTTTCCTCTCCTCTGAGGTTACCTTCCAAAATGAAGGCCTCGTCGAGCTGGTCAAAGATACGTGCAAGGCTTCTCCGGCAGCTGTGCAGCGCCTTATTCTGTTCTTTGGTGATTTTGCCCAGTTGTTCATCCAGCAGCATGTTGATAAAGCCGAGTATGGCGGCCAGGGGGGAGCGCAACCGGTTTGCGATGGTAATATAGAAGTCCGCGCGAAGGTCGACCACGCGCTGCAGTTCCTGGTTGGCCTTTTCGAGGTTGAGGCTGGCAAGACGGTGCGCTTCCTGCAATTCCTTCTGGCTGGTAACGTCGTGGAACAGAGCGACAAAGAGCCTTCTGCCGTCGCTCAAAAAGGAATGGATGTGCATGAAGACGTTCCGCTCGGAGCCGCCTGCGGGCATCACCAGCATTTCATGGTGCAGGGAACCGGTCCTCTTTAAATCTTCAAAGATATCGGCCAGGGTGCCATCATCGAAAATCAGGGAGTGAAGGCGCAGGCCGAGTATGTTTTCGCGGGGGAGGCCGAAAAAATCGCATGCAACATCGTTGACATCCGTAATGATTTCCGTCTCATCGTAGACGATAATGGGGTGGGCGGTGTGGTTGAGTATGGCCCGCAACATGGCTTCCGAGGATTTCAGGGCCGAGGTTTTCACCTCCGCGGCCCGCTCCAGGCCGGACATCATTCGGGCCAGAATATGCATGATCCAGCCGCAAGCCGCGATGAAGAACAAGTTCGCGTAGACGGGCAGCGGTAATACTCCCCGGTGTCCGTAGAACCAGTACGCCAGCAGGACAAAGGAATAGGCCGCGGCAACAAGCAACGTGACCCACAACGTATTGAATGATTTCGGGCGGTATACATGGTAGCCGATGAGGAGAAGAAGGAACACCGGCGCCAGGGGGCTTGCGGGGCCGCCGGTTATTCCCACAAGCAGGCAGAACCGGAGCAGATACAGGAGAAAATTCCAGGCCGATGTGAATAAGAGATGGCGCCGTGTATAAAAGATCCAGTGGGAAAACAAGTTGTGAACCAGCGCCGAGGTGCCGGCTACAATAAACATGCGGCGAAGGGTTTCATCGTTAATAGTGAGACTCAAAAGGGCCAGCGCCGCATAAAGGAGGTACCGCAGCGACAACATCATCCATTCAACGCGCAAAACGATTCCAAGGCGTGCACTGGTGCTGGACTCTTCGTGATATGTCTGTGTGTTGGCCATCAAAGTCGCTGCTCTCCGGTCCGGCCGGAACAGGCGTGTTTCATTGGTTCAGGATTTTAAGTATGTCAGCCCCATACTGTTTTTTATGCCAGTCGCCCAGGGTGGCGATTTGCTCCAGATCCTCGTGTCGCAACGGGTTTTTCTCGGCCAGTTCTTCGAGTGTTTCCCGGCTGAGAATGACATCGGATTCCACGTCGCGCTTGACTGCGGTCTCTTTACGCCATTCCATCAGCAGTTCATGGCGCTGCCAGTAGCCGGAGGAATGCTGCGGCACCTTGCTCGGAAATACCGGGGGAGGGCCATTCAGCGCCTTGTGCATGATTTCGAACAAAGCCGGATTCAAACGGTTCAACAGTTTCTCGGGAACGCCGGGCACGGTGTACGGCTTCGATGGCGCTTTGCCGTTCCATTTCATGCTTGCCAGCGCCAGATGTATGAGCATCTGGTTGTTCAGCACCTTGAAGGGCGGCACATTGCGCCGTTTGGCTTCATTGTCCCGAAAAACAAACAACGCCCTGAGCACGGACCGCGCCTGGGGAGGCAGGGTCCTCGCCCCGGGAAGCTTCCAGAATCCCTCGGGGTCAAAGGAACGCTTGAAAACGCGGGATCGGCACAGGTCCGTGAATATTTCCCGCGCTTCCGCTTCGAGGCCTTTTTGGGCCAGGTCCCGGCCAAGATCATCCCGCATGCGAAGAAGGTAGCGGGTATCATTACAGGCGTAAATCAGTTTCTCCTCGGTAAGCGGCCGTTGGCCCCAGTTCGCCTTTTGATGTTTCTTGTCAAGATGAATGCCGTACAGGGTTTCCAGAAACCAGGCAAGCCCCATCTTTTTGAAGCCGAGCAACCGGCCCGCCCACATCGTGTCGAAAAGATTGGAAACATTCCAACGGTTCAGGCTCTTAAGCAACGCGAGGTCGTAGTCCGCCGCGTGGAAGACCTTCTCTATTCCCGGATGGTTCAATAGATTCCCCAGGGCCTCCAGTGAAACCCCGGAAAGCGGGTCTAGTATGAAATTATCCGTATCGGTGGAAATCTGGATAAGACAAACCTGTTCGCGATAAGCGTACAGGCTGTTCGCCTCGATGTCCACCGCCATCCGGGAAACTTTGGACAGTTTTTTCAAGCACTGTTTCCATGCGGATTCCGTATCTACCAATTCATAAGCGACTTCATTTGTCAACACACTATGCCTCCGCTTATCATCTTTATCAGGTTGAATGAATATTGTTAAGTATACACATCTCGGAGGGGTGTATAAAAATTTAGCTCAAGTGGATTCCCCGGAGGAGTGCCCGGCGGGTTCATCGGGGTGGCTAATCATCGCACGGGCCATACGTTCACGTGGTTTGCATTGCGGCGCCCGGGTTCGTCATACTGCTCTCCGCTCGGGAATGTGTTTCAGGCGGTGTGATTTAAAGATAGAGGATGGGCAAATGTTGCGAACACGAATAACGGAAATGCTGGGCATTCAGTACCCGTTGCTGCAGGGCGGCATGCAGTGGCTGGCTCGTGCGGAATTGGTATCGGCTGTTTCCAATGCGGGCGGGTTCGGGTTCCTCACGGCCCTTTCCTGCGCTACGGCACAGGAGTTGCGGGATGAAATACACAAGACCCGCGACATGACGGACAAGCCTTTCGGCGTCAACATCTCCATGTTACCTGTATTGATGCCTGGAGACCTGACGGAGGCTTTTGTTGACTTGGTTTGCGCGGAAGGGATCGTGGCGGTGGAAACGGCCGGCCGCAACCCCGAGCCTTATGTGCCCAGGCTGAAAGAAGCTGGCGTCAGGTTGTTTCACAAAGTGCCCGCGGTCCGTTATGCGCGCAAAGCCGAAGCGGTGGGCGCGGATGCGGTTATCGTGGTGGGTTTTGAATGTGGCGGCCATCCGGGCATGGACGATGTGCCCTCTCTGATCGTGCTTCCGAAAGCGTCGCAGGAACTGCGCATACCGGTGGTCGCGGCCGGTGGCTTCTGCGACGGCCGCAGTCTTGTGGCGGCGCTTGCATTGGGCGCCGAGGCCGTGTTGATGGGCACGCGATTCATGGCGACTAAAGAAAGCCCCATGCATGATAATTTCAAGCAGTGGATGGTAAACGCCCAGGAAACGGACACCATGATTGTGGAGCGTTCCATACGCAATGCCGCCCGGATCATGAAGAATCAGGCGTCCCGGACCGTGGCCCGCATGGAATCCGAAGGGGCGACGCTCGCGGACCTGTTGCCGGTCATTGCCGGGAAAGTGGGCCGCGAAGCCTATTTAAGCGGTGACATTGACATGGGCACGATAGCCTGCGGCCAGGTGGTCGGGCGTATAGCGGAGATAAAAAGCGTCCAGGAGACTATTGAGGACATCATGAACGACGCCCGGGTCAGCATCGAGCGCCTTGCGTGTCGGATGTCCGATTGAACCGGTTGCCGCGCACCGAAGGAAACCGGAGTGTGCCGGACAGGCTGACAAGATGGGGTTGCCCGGAGCTCCGTCGCGCATTCAGTTGATTCACCCCCTTTTTTTACGGTATCGTACTGCCGCAATCATTTGGCTGAGAACGGCGAGTAGCGGAAGGTGAGACGCTTCGAGGCCCGCTGGCCCAAGATTCCGGATGCCCCCATTACATCGTTTATGGGGGAGTCATATGGTTCCTGAAGGTTTTCCAGGCGCATTTCCTGTAACGGGAGAGCAAAGGCGGGCATTGGTCTGTATCAGGACCCATTCGGATATCAAGAATGGCAGGAAACAAGAAGAGTTTATAGGTTGCTTGCGCTTTAACGTGCTCTTCACTATCTGGATAGGACCCGTACGCTGCAGCGCGAACCACATAGCGTCAACAACTTTTTGGATTACGGGCAACGCCCGTGTACGTTAAGACGTTCCGGGCCCTCCCTGGAGGGCCGTTTTTTCAAAACAATTATGATAGTCTAAAACAACATTCTCAGGAGATTCAGGCATGTTTCGTGTATTGGTACTGGACAATTTAAGTGAAGAAGGCGTGGCACTGTTCCGCCAGGCCGGTATCGAAGCCGATGTCAAGCCCGCGCAAAAGGAGCAGGAACTTGCGGCTATCATCAATGATTATGACGGTCTGGTCATCCGCAGCGCCACGAAAGTGACCGCAGCGGTTTTGGAGAACTCCACCCGGTTGAAGGTTATCGGCCGGGCCGGCGTCGGTACGGACAATGTGGACCAGGATGCAGCGACCAAAAAGGGCATCGTGGTGATGAATACCCCGGGCGGGAATACCATTTCCACCTGTGAACATGCGTTTGCGCTTATGTTGAGCCTGTGCCGCAATATTCCGCATGCCCACCGCTCCATGGAAGAAGGCCGGTGGGACCGGAAGAAATTCATGGGCACGGAATTGGCCGGAAAGACCCTGGGTATTATCGGCGTGGGGCGTATCGGCGGCGCCATGGCCAAGCGGGCAAAAGCCTTTGAAATGCGTGTCCTTGCCTACGATCCCATCCTGAGCCCGCTGAAGGCGGAAAGCCTGGGAGTGGAACTGGTAGGCCTGGATGCTCTCGTCTCCAACGCGGATTTCATCACCGTCCATGCCACGAAGTCGGACAAGACCCTCAATATGATTGCCGGCGCCCAGTTACAGAAGATGAAACCGAATTGCCGCATTATCAATACCGCCCGGGGAGGCATTGTGAACGAACAGGATTTAGCGGAAGCGCTGAAGGCCAAGGCCATCGGCGGCGCCGCGCTCGACGTCTATACCAGTGAACCTTTCACCGATAATCCCTTTATCGGCTTGGAAAACATCATCATGACGCCCCATCTTGCGGCTTCTACGGAGGATGCGCAACTGACGGTGGCGGTGGATGTGGCCAGGCAAATGATTGATTTTCTGACTACGGGCGCCATTGTCAATGCCGTCAATGTGCCGAGCCTGGACAGCGAAACCCGCAAAGAACTGGAACCCCTGCTCTACCTGGGTGAACGGCTGGGCATGTTCCAATCCCTGTTCGTAAACGGCCGCCCCAAAGCCATGAAAATAGAATATATGGGCGATATGGGGGTGACCGACACCTACCCGATTACCGCGGCCATTATCTGCGGCTTCCTCAAGCCCATAGTGGAAGCGGTAAATATGGTGAGCGCGCCTTCGCAGCTCCATGACCGGGGGGTGGATGTTTCAGAAAAGCGCAGCGCGGCTTCTTCGAGTTACGCGTTTGAAATCGGCATCACCGTGATTACCGACCAGGAAACCCACAATGTGCGCGGTACGCTGTTCAACCGTAACGACCCGCGCATCTGCACCATAGACGGCATGCGCGTGGATGCAAAACCCGAAGGGTATATGCTCGTGTGCGCCAACGAGGACCGTCCCCTGATTATCGGCCGCGTCTGCACCATCATCGGTGAGGCGGGCGTCAATATCGCCAACCTGATGCTGGGCCGCGAGGAGAAAGGCGGTCATGCCCTCACCGTGTTGAACCTGGACGCCCTCCTTTCGCCGGAAGTGCTCGACAAAATCCAGAAAACGCCCCACGTGACGGAAGCGCGCCTGGTCGCTCTTCCCGGGGCTCTGGGTGCGGCATAAGAAGCGCCCTGCGCGGCGCCGCCGGCCTTAAAAGTAAGAGCCGACGCACGCCGGAACGGTTTCGGCCTGTCCGGTAACCTCACGACCCCTACCCATGGAGAAGCAAAGCGGATGACAACGTATCAACACCTTACTGTTCCCGAAGGCGACCGTATCCAGATGGGCGGTGCGGGCGCGCTGATTACGCCGGACAAGCCGGTGCTGTGTTTCATCGAAGGCGACGGCACCGGCCCGGATATCTGGCGCGCTTCGCAATACCTGTTTGACGCCGCCGTAAAGCATTGTTACGGCAGCGCCCGTCAAATTGCGTGGATGGAACTCTATGCAGGCGAAAAAGCGAACGGCCTGTACGGCACCTACCTGCCCGAAGAGACGCTGGCGGCCATCGAGGAATACCAGGTGGCCATTAAAGGTCCTCTGACCACGCCGGTCGGCGGGGGATTCCGAAGCCTGAATGTCACCCTGCGGCAGCAACTGGACCTCTTCGCCTGCGTGCGGCCGGTGCGCCATTTTGAAGGCGTGCCCAGTCCCGTGCGTGAGCCGGACGCCGTCAACATGGTCATCTTCCGGGAAAACACCGAAGACGTGTACGCCGGTCTGGAACTGGAAGCCGGAAAACCGGAAACCGCGCGCTTGATTGAGTTTTGCGGCCGCGAGTTCGGGTGGGATATCCGTCCCGATTCCGGCATCGGCATCAAGCCCATCAGTGAAACCGGGTCAAAGCGGCTGATTCGTGCCGCACTCCGGCATGCCGTCCAGCACAAGTGTGCGAGTGTAACCCTGGTGCACAAAGGCAACATCATGAAATATACCGAAGGGGCGTTCCGCCGGTGGGGCTACGACCTGGTCCGCGAGGAATTCTCCGATGTGGCCGTGGGCTGGGATGACTGCGGCGGCAACCCGGGCGGCAAAATTCTTGTTAAGGACGCCATTGCCGACATTTTTCTGCAGCAGGTGCTTACCCGCCCGCGCGAATTCGAGGTGGTGGCCACCATGAACCTGAACGGTGATTACATGAGCGACGCCCTCGCCGCGCAGGTGGGCGGCATCGGCATCGCGCCGGGCGCCAATATCAATTATGAAACGGGCACGGCCATTTTTGAGGCCACCCATGGCACCGCGCCGAAGTATGCCAACCTGGATAAGGTCAATCCCAGCAGCGTGGTGCTTTCCGGTGTGATGATGTTCGAATACCTGGGCTGGCAGGAAGTTGCCGACGCCATTACAACGGCGTTGACGCGCACGTTCAAGCAAAAGAAGGTGACCTACGATTTTGCGAGGCTGATGCAGGGCGCCACGGAACTCAAGTGCAGCGAATTCGCAAAGGCCGTCGCCGAAAATTTTTAAGATTTTATTTTACAGAACCCGTATGAAAAACAATGAACCTAAAAACAGTAGTTAACGCTGGAGAAACCTTTTAAAAGAAAGGGCTGAAAGGACTTTAGGGACGCACCAATCGGTAGAACGTTTTGCTGTCCTTTTGGTCGTTTATGTCCTATACGTTCTCTGAGTTGAAAACCGCTTTTGGATCCAGCCGCCGTTTTTACGATAAAAGCCTGCGAGGTTTTAATCGCCTCGCAGGCTTTTTCGTTTTTCAGTATATCGGTTACATCGCGTAGAAACCGCCGTCCACGACCAGTTCCGCACCGTTGCAGAAGGTGGATTCGTCGGAGGCGAGGTACAGCGCCGCATAGGCGATGTCCCGGGGAATGCCCAAGCGGCGGGAGGGAATGCATGCCGCGATATTTTTCTTCTTGGTGTCATCCAGATAGGGCGCCTGCAGCGGCGTGTCGATCATGCCGGGGTGAATGATATTGGTGCGGATGTTATCCGGCCCGAACTGTACCGCCAGCGACTTCGCCAGCGAAATCAGCCCGCCCTTGGCGCAGGTGTAGGAGTCCTGAGCCAGTTCGAAACCGGCAAGGGCGGAGATGGAACCGACTAAAATGATGGAACCGCCTCCGGCCGCCTTCAATGCCGGAATGCCATGCTTGGTCAGGAAGAAGGGGCCTTTGAGGTTGATGGCCTGCACAATGTCCCAGTTCTCTTCCGTCGTCTCGATGACGGAACGGTCCCGATCTTTCCACAGCACGCCCGCGTTGGCGTACAGTATGTTCAGTTTGCCGAAATAGGCGACGCCCTCCTCAATGGCGCGTTTTACGTCCGCTTCCTTCGAGACATCGCCGACGACGGCGAGAAACTCGCTGCCGGCCTTGGCGACCAGTGCCGCGGTCTCATTCAGCGCTTTCTCGTTAATGTCCAGACCGATGACTTTGGCGCCTTCTTCGGCGAACAGCACGGACGCTTCGCGCCCCATGCCCATGCCGGCGCCCGTGATGATGGCTACTTTGTCTTTTAATCGCATTGATAGAACCCTTTGTTGATGAGGTTGAGAAAATATGGATGGGAAACGGTGTCTAGTATAGCAGAATCAACGGTTCCTGAGCGAAAACACAAGTTCCCGGGCAGGCCATGTACTGACGCTTACGTCACGGAACAGGGACCGTTCCACAGGCTTGTTCCTGCGGGTTAAGAAAAGGGGCAGCGCGCTGAAACTGCTTCGACAATTGGCAGTCCGTTTTCGTGGTATCAAGGGTAGCGCCCGCCGCGAAGATGTCCTGAAACCCCCTCATCCAAAATGCTTCTTCAGGTACACCTTGAGCAGGGTTTCCGCCTCGTCTTTACACTTGCCGCAGACCGTGCTCATCTTGGTTTTTTCCTGCAGTTCCAGCAGGGTGCGGGCGCCTTCAAGAACGGCTTCCTCGACCTCGTGGTCCGTGACATTCATGCATTTGCAGATGATGCGCGCTTCTTCCCGGATAACCTTATCCGGACGTCCCTTGCGCGTGTAATAGTCGTTGATAGCCGCGCGCAGCGCCTTGTCACCCAACACGGAACAATGGATTTTGTGGTCGGGCAACTGGCCCAGCGCACCGGCGATCTGTTTGGGCCCCACCTTGAAGGCCTCGTCAAGGGGCATGCCGGTGACAAGTTCAGACATGACGGAGGTGCTCGCAATGGCACTGGCGCACCCGTAGGTCCGCCACTTGCACTCTGTGATGGTATCCGTCGCCGGGTCGACTTTGATAAGAACCAGCATTTCATCACCGCATTGAACGTTGCCCACGAGACCGCGCCCGTCCTCCTCGTAGGCGTCGTCTTTCAACACATTGCGGGGGTTCATGAAGTGGTCTTTGACATTTTCGGTATAAGCCCAGGACTGGTGCGCACCCATAGGTCATCTCCTCTTGTAAACCGTCGACATTTCCCGTATTTTAGCAATAATCGGGGGCAGTTTCTCCAGCACATATTCCACGTCTTCCAAGGTGTTTCCGCGGCCCAGGCTCATGCGTATGGAGCCGTGGGCGTGTTCAACCGGAATTCCGGTGGCCAGCAGCACATGAGACGGGTCCAGCGAACCGGAAGCGCAGGCCGAACCGGTGGATACCGCGATGCCTTCCAGGTCCAGGTACAGGAGAATGCTTTCCCCTTCGGCACCCGCAAACGAAACGTTCAGCGTGCCCGCCAGGCTGTCGGTGGGGTGGCCGTTGAAAAACACGTCCGGGATGCGTTCTTCGATTCCCTGTCTGAGCGCCAATTTCAGGCGCGTCAACCGGGCATGTTCATCGGCCATTTCAAGGGCGCGCATTTCCACGGCCTTGCCGAATCCGACAATACCCAACGTGTTCTCCGTGCCTGCGCGGCGGCCGCGCTCCTGGTGCCCGCCGTGGATAAAGGGACAGAACGGCACGCTGCGCCGCGCATAGAGCGCGCCCACGCCTTTGGGGCCGTATACCTTGTGCGCGGATACGGTCAGGAAATCAATGCCCAGGTCATTCACGTTGATGGGTATTTTGCCGAAGGCCTGCACAGCGTCCGTATGGAACAGGCTTCCTTTTTCGTGGACGATTCGGGAAATCCCGGCAATGTCCTGGACCGTGCCGATTTCGTTGTTGGCCATCATGACCGAAACCACGCCCGTGTCTTCCGTAATAGAGGCGCGAAGTTCATCCAGGTCGATTTTTCCGTAACGGTCCACTCCGAGGCGGGTTGCCCGAAAGCCCCGGTTTTGCAGGCATTTTGACGTCTCCAGAATGCAGGGATGCTCTATGGCGCTGGTAACCATATGACTCTTATGGTCCCGGTCGCAGGAACAGTGCTGTGATTGACAGCCCAAGGTCGACAGGACTGTGTTGTTGCCTTCCGAACCACTGCCCACGAAAATGATTTCCTCAGGCAACGCTCCGATAAAGGACGCCACGGTCTCCCGGGCCTGTTCCACCAGGGCATGCGCTTCACGGCCAAAGGCGTGCATACTCGAAGGGTTGCCAAAGCAGGCCATGCTCTCCGTGAGCGTCCTGACAACCGCCGGATGGAGAGGAGTCGTTGCGTTGTGGTCAAGATATACGTCTCGTATTACCATTTATCGATCTTCCATATGGTTGTTTAAGTAAAGAATTACTATCCCCGACACAACGCAGAACATCAAGGTGACTGCTACTTATTCCCAGTCAAAAGAATAACGGTATTATTGCCTCATCTTTATGATGGCACTAGTAGCCGCTCGGACTTTTCTATTTACTTTGCAGGTGTTAGTTGATATTTTCTGCAACCTTAGACTTAGTTTTTCATGATATTTTAGTTCGCATTCCCAAATGATGATAACTTTCCATCCCATCTTATGGAGTTGTTTTTTTGCGGATTTGTCACGAGCGACCGTACGTTCGAATTTTGGAAGCCAATACTCTTGTCTTGATGACGGTATGGATGCACGTTTGCATCCTAGGTGTCTATGCCAGAAACAACCATGGACAAATATGACCGTTTTGTACCGCGGCAGAACAATATCTGGCGAACCAGGCAGTTTTTTGTTATTCAATGTGTAACGGAAACCGAGTTTATGCAGAATAGATCGTACTTTCTTTTCTGATGAAGTATCCTTTGAGCGCACCTGCCTCATGATACTGGAGCGCTTTTGAGGGGAAAATGTATCCAAAGAAAATTTATCCAAGTGCAATCTTTAAACTTGGGTCAGTCTCACAAGTATCAACAATCCTATTGTATTCATTGACCAATTCTTCAAGCGATATAGGCCTCTGATTTAGTGAAAATCCGGACCACTCAAGAATATTTGTTGCAATGAATTGCTCGACTTCAAGAATATCCAGCCTGTCAGCAATCTGGAGATTTGTTGCAAGTGCTTTAGCCCCACCTACTCCCGCGTCTGTTGTAATAATTACGGGATGAATATTTTCATTCAGATTGCCTATACATTTCCGCATAAGACTTTCTGTGGGGGCTGTCGTAACATGAATAGAAGTATCATTGACCAAGAAGTCACCTTTTCTTTTTTTGGGATGGTCCGCTACAGAGAAACCTTCATGGTCTATTGTTACTTCAGGCAGAGCAATTGTCAATTTTGCACCAACAAGATGCTGAATTACAGCCCCAACAACCATTGTGCCTGGGCATTCCAATTGTCGCTCGTATGCAGTATTTAGTAGTTCTGACATAAGAAACCTCAATGATTTGGATGAATCCACTTTTAGTCGCAATGGTTGTGAAGAAAAATATTCTTGAACACGTTCAACCCACCATTTTTCTATGGACAAAAAATCCAGCAATTTATTTTTATAAAGCATGTTCAGAAATATTACATATTGTTGCATACGTTCTATGCTGCCACGACTTGTACGACCGCCCTCTTCAGCTAACACGCGGCTAATACCATGGTCCTTGAGTATTGCTTGTACGGCAGGTCCCCCAAGTCCTTTCACTTGACCCCCCTTTGCGGTTAGGAAATTATCCTGACTAAAAGGAGGCGATTGACTTTCTGCTATACGCGTTAGTATAAGCATGACAGACAGAGGGCCTTTCCCCGTAATGTTATTAGAGCACCTAAAATCTTCCAAGTGATTGTGTAAAATGACGCATTTATCTTTCATGGCTATTATAATTCTTATTTCTGTTCCATCGACATTAGAAGGTCTTCAATAAGGGGATTGAGATAATTATCTGCAATCCACGATACAGCCTTAACACATACGGCATCTCCAAAGCCGAACAATGCTTTGTTGATTGTGGCGTTAATTCTAAAGTCATCTGCACCCATAAGACGTGCGCACTCTAAGGGAGATAATAATCGTACCTTGACTTTTTCATATCCTGCTTGTATAAGGATCTGTCGTCCACTACCGCCTCGTGGTGTTCTAAGGCATCCAGCGATACCATCGTTCCTTAATTCAGCCATGGATATTCCATTTCGAACGCGCCTAAATACCGTGCCGAATGACCACTCTTTTTGTCTTTTCATTTTTTTTAAAATATCTTTATGGCGGGGACTCATTTGCTTTATGAGATATTCTGAACGCTCTTTGTTCCACCATAAAGGCGAAGTATCTTCTATGTCCTCCAAAATATTCTGAAGTTGTATTTCGCACTTTGGTGGTTCAGGAAGGTCTCTTAGATTCCATTTTATCTCGGGATTGGATAAAATAAAGTCCGCAAGAGTTTTAGGACGAATTGTTGATTCATAGAAATGTGGTGTTTCACTAACGACAAAGTTTTCATATCCACAATTAAGCAAACCAACAATAAATAAGCGCACTCTGCTCTGAGGAACAAAATGTACTGCATCTAGTACAAAAGCGTCAACACTATAACCAAGATTATTAAGCGCCTGTAATGCAGATTTAAAATCCAGTCCGTTTTTTGATGTCAGGAATCCGAAAACATTTTCAAGCAAAACAAAAGGAGGACGCCTTTTGCCCAGGGCTTTGAGAATGTTAATAAATCCCCAATATGCTGAAGACTGCCGCCCCGACAAACCTTGTCGCATGCCCGCAAGGGATAAATCGTTGCATGGAAAAGACGCTGTACACAGTGTTACAGAAGGTATTTTTTCTACATGTATTGAATGAATGTCGCCTAGTAAGAAATGGTGTTCAGCATCCGGAAAATTAGTGACATACATTGCGTATTTGTCTTTACAAATATCATTAGCAAATTGTATTTTCCATCCAGATTTTTCCAAACCAAGGCGCATCAATCCGATACCCGCAAAAAACTCGGCGAAACTCTTTTCCCGCAATATTTTTTCCATTGTCTTGTTCGTTGTACTAGACTGACATATGGTTTCCATAGGCTAAATATACCTTATCTAGAAGGTTTATTACCAGTTGGAAGTAAACGCAAGTGAAGCCTTTCTTTTTCTTTTCAAAGAACATTTGTTATTCTACCTGCGATTTAGTGTAAGTAGACCTTTCCGATAGGCATGACTACTGATGTAAGTTAAGACAATGCTGTTTTGATCTTTGCAAAGTCTTTTGTAATTTAGACAGCAAGAAAATTAAGGGTCCGATATGCCGATAACCTTTTACAACACCCTCACGCGCAGCAAAGAAGCGTTTACCTCCATCAAACCGAACGAGGCGGGCATGTACACCTGCGGCCCGACCATCTATAATTACGCCCATATCGGCAATTTCCGGGCCTATATGTTCGAGGATCTCGTCCGGCGCTATTTGACGTTCCGGGGGTACAAGGTGAATCACGTCATGAACCTGACGGACGTGGAGGATAAGTTAATCCGCACCTGCCGTGAAACGGGCAAGCCCCTGAAAGAAGTTACGGACCATTATGCCCGGGCCTTTTTTGAGGACATAGACACGCTGGGCATCTGGCGCGCCGACGCCTACCCCGCCGCCACGGACCATATTCCGGAGATGGTCGAATTGATCAAGGCGCTGCGGGAAAGCGGTCATACGTACGAGGAAAAGGGCAGCATATATTTTAAGCTCAATACCTTTCCCAATTATGGCCGGCTCAGCCACATGAACCTGGACGACCTGAAAAAAGGCGCCAGCGGCCGTGTGGATGCCGATGAGTATGAAGCGGAGGAAGCCCGGGATTTCGCCTTGTGGAAGGCGTGGGACGCGCAGGACGGTGAGGTCTACTGGGAGACGGAACTGGGCAAGGGGCGGCCCGGCTGGCACATCGAATGCAGTGCCATGAGCATGAAATATCTCGGGCCGCACTTTGATATCCATTGCGGCGGCATCGACAACATGTTCCCCCACCATGAGAATGAGATTGCCCAGTCGTGCTGCGCCACGGGCGAGTCTTTTGTCAACTACTGGCTTCATTGCGCGCACCTGATGGTGGAGGGCAAGAAGATGGCCAAGTCGCTGGGTAACTTCTACACCCTGCGCGATCTGCTCAATAAAGGCCTGGACCCCCTGGCCATACGGTACACGCTGATTGCCACCCATTACCGCCAGCCGAGCAATTTTTCCTTTGAGGCCGTCTCCGCCGCGTCCCAGGCACTGCGGCGCATCCGGGATTTCCGCATCCGCCTTGAAGAGGTACGCGGCGAGGGCGATGAACTCCTCCAGGAATGCCGGGAATGTGAGCAGGCCTTTATCGAAAACATGGATGACGACCTGAACATTTCCGGCGCGCTGGGCGTGGTTTTTAACTTCATACGCGATGTCAACCGAAAAATGGATGACGGCATCGTGGGCAGCGCGGGCGCCACCCATGCCCTCGACCTGCTTGACCAGCTCAACCAGGTTACCGGCGTGTTTGCTCCAGCCATGGAAGAAAGCGTACCGCAGGATATATTGGACCGTGTTGCCGCCCGTCAGCAAGCCCGCCGCGAGAAGAAGTTCGCCGAGGCCGACGCCATCCGTGACGGTCTCCTTCAGGAGGGCTGGGTTATCGAGGACACTGCGGACGGTCCACGTGTGAAGCGGGCTTGAGGCGGCTTCAGGGCACAGCAACTATTTTCATGATTTCACGGTTGGCCCCGTTGAAAACATGCAGACCCGCCTGAACAGGCCCCAGTGCATTTAGGGCCTTTTGTAAATCAAAGTTAAACCACCGGCGCTGCCGGTGATCGTTGATTGCGCTCCCTCTATTTTTCTTATCCCATAAAGAAAATTATTTCCCTACTCCATCAATATCTACGTTAAATCCAAAACTCTATCTATGGAAGAATTAAAAAACAACAAAAAGAAAGAAGTTGTTGTATAATAGCAATAAATATGCAGTAGACGGGGCTTGAAACGAAGCGGGCAGGGCTCTTTTTAGAACGTGTGTTCACAGGAATATAGGGTTGCAACCGGGTCAAGGAGAAAAGAAGATGAAAAAGAGTACTTGGGAAGAAGGGCGTATTATTTTTTCCGTCGCCCGTCTGTGGATGTTTGTGCTGTTGGGTTTTGGGATGGCGTCCGCCCAGGGCGCCACGCTACACTATCAAGCCCGCCTGACGGATCCCGCCACCGGCGCGCCCCGGGAAGGTACGTTTACCATGACTTTCCGCCTTTACGATGTTGCGGTGGACGGCACTGCCTTATGGGTGGAAACCAAGGATGTAGCCGTGGGAAATGGATTGTTTTCCACGGCCTTGGGGGATGTGGAATCCCTGCCTGAAGCGATATTTGACGGCCGCGAACTCTGGCTGGGAATCAAGGTGGGCGCCGATGCCGAAGCGGTTCCCCGGCAGTCCCTGGAGTATGTCGCCTACTCGCTGTTTACGGATAATGCGGACTTGCTGGACGGCAAGGATGCCACGGAATTCGCCGAGGCGGTCCACACCCATGACGGCTCTGAAATTTCAGGTGTTTTAGGGGAGACGGTTATTCCCCCCACCTTTGTCCAGATACCACAAGTGCTGGATATTATTAAGGGGGTTGATGGCCCCGGTTCAGGCCTGAACGCGGACCTGCTGGACGGCGTAGATTCTCCGGCCTTTGTCAGAGATACCGGTCCGGAGACCATCACCAGCGCGAGTTCGCAACCCACACTCAGCGTTACCCAGAGCGGCGGCGGTGTTGCGGGAGAATTCCAAAGCGATACCAACAGCGGGCTGGTCGGGAGCACGACGGCGGATGTGAATTACAAAGCCGGTGTCATCGGCAGGGCGGGCGAAGTCGCCCTGTCTGTTCTTGGAAAATACGGGGTTTACGGGGAGTCGGACTCGGGAAAGGGCGTTGCGGGCGTGAGCAGTACCGACACGGGTATCTTCGGGTATAGTCTTTCCGCGGATGCGATCAAAGGCCAGACTCCGAACGGTTCCGGTGCGGCGATGCGCGGTTTGAACACGTCCGGCACGGGGACGGCGTACGGGGTTTATGGTTCGACTAGTTCCGGGGAAGGCATCGCCGTATCAGGAAGAGCGTCCAGTGTGTCGGGTTCTGCGGTGGGCGTCAAGGGCGAATCTCTGTCCTCCGCCGGTATCGGTGTTCTGGGTACTATTGCACATGCTTCGGGGGCAACAGTCGGCGTTAAGGGGGAAACGGCATCCACCAACGGCATTGGCGTACACGGAAGTTCTTCAAATACGGGGGGAACAACCTACGGCGTGCTTGGAGAAAGCGATTCAGACTATCAGGGTGCGGGTGTGCGCGGTAATGGAAACTACGTCGGTGTCTGGGGTCAGGGCGGGAGATGGGGTCTGTATGGAAAAGCGGATTCCGGCGAAGCGTTTGATGAATACAGCATCTATGGGGCCAGGCCGGTGGGAACGGGCTATGCCGGTTATTTTGATGGCAATGTGAAGGTAGTAGGGAGTTTGTCCAAAGGGAGTGGTTCCTTCAAGATTGACCATCCTCTGGACCCGGAGAACAAGTATCTTTCCCATTCTTTTGTGGAAAGCCCCGATATGATGAATGTGTATAACGGCACGGTTATTCTGGATGCCGAAGGGAGCGCCCGCGTGGCCATGCCGGACTGGTTTGAGGCGTTGAACCGGGAGTTCCGGTATCAACTGACGGCCATCGGCGCGCCCGGCCCCGACCTGTATATCGCCGAGGAAATTCAAAACAACCAATTCCGGATTGCCGGCGGGTCGCCGGGCCTGAAAGTATCCTGGCAGGTGACGGGTGTTCGACAGGATCCGTACGCCGAAGCGAACCGGATCGTTGTGGTGGAGGATAAGCCTGAAGCGGAGCGCGGTACCTATCTGCATCCAGAGGCGTATGGTTTCGGCGAAGAAAAGGGAGTGGCCGCAGAGACCGGGCCGGAAGCCTCCAAGTAACCTGGAACGGCGGGAAAGGATATTCCCATGAATATGAAACATCATTTCCGGTCCGCCCGGTGCCGCCTGCATTTGACGGGTATCCTTGCCCTGCTGACGTTTTGCGGCGCCGCCACCGGGCAGGTATCGGAGCACTATGACCTCCATTGGTCCGTATTGTCCGGGGGCGGCGGTGTCCGCGCCTCCGCCGCCAGCGGCCTGCATGACGCCCTGGGCCAGTCCATGGGCGCCGTTTCCAATAGTGCCGCCTATCGTATCGAAGGCGGTTTCATCGTCTCTTCGGACGGCGAAAGCGGGGACATGGTGCACCCGGCGGATTTGAACGCTGACTGGCGCCTTACCCTGGGCGAGACCATTGCCTATCTCGCCGGTTGGCAGCAGGGTTCCAATCCGATTGGCTATGCCATCCGTGCGGCCTTTTTATGGCAGAACGGCGAACGTTACCTGTACAACGCGGAAGAAACGCCGCCCTTGTGCTGGGAACTTGCCCCCTGACGGAAGAGAAGTACGGGCAGGCTTTTACCAGTTCAGCGTGATAGTGCCGAGGGAGGTGGGTTCGCCAGGGGCGATGTAGGTCTCGGCGACCTCGATGGAAGGTCCCGAGGCGACTTTCAGGCGCAGGACGAACTTGCCGGGGGGGACGCTTTCAAACACGACTTCACCCGCGTCGCTGGTGTTGGATTCCGCCGGCCACCATGGGCCATGCACCGGGTGGAGCAGCATGATGCCCGCGTTCTCATTGCGCGCGGGCAACCCGTCTGGAAGCAGCAATTTGGCGAAGAGAATTCCGGACTGCACCATGGTCACCTCGAGCACCTCGTTGATCACCCCGCTGTTGGGCAGGACTTCGAGGAAATTGTTCGGGAAGAAGCGCAGCTCAGGGTCCCAGGCGCGCAGCGCCACTTTTTTAGAGGAGGGAAAGCGCAGGACGCCCATGCCGTCCGCACCGGTCGGCATGCCCGTGGCGATGGGCTTGTCAAAGGCGTTGGCCTCCAGCGTGGCTATGGGAATCATGCCCGCAACCGGCTTGCCGGACAGGGATACCGCGCGTATCCGGGCGGTGAGAAACGCTTCGCCTTCAGCGTTCTCCGCCGTTGCAGGCGCGGGGGATGGGGACGGCGGCGCCGAGGCGCGGGGGAGGGCCTGTCGCGAAGATGTCTGCGCGGTTTCCTTTTCGCGACAACTGCACGCAGTAACCAGCGCGAGGAGCGGCACAAGCAGAAGGATGCCGGCCACTGTCTTTATGGTGCGGTGTGTCTTTTTCATAAACAACGTCGTCGCGGCATCCCACCGCGTCCAAGATTATGTCCCGTAACCGTTGGCATTGAACTGGATATTGTGCAGGCGCCGATAGGCGCCGTCTTTCGCGAGCAGTTCTTCGAGGGTGCCCTGCTCGATGATACGTCCCTCGTCTATGACCAGGATGCGGTCCGCGCGCTGTACCGTGGACAGGCGGTGGGCGATGACAATGGTGGTGCGCCCCTGGACGAAGCGGTCGAGCGCTTCCTGTATCAGGTGTTCACTTTCCGAATCGAGGCTTGAGGTGGCCTCGTCGAGAATGAGCAGGGCGGGGTCCTTGATAATGGCGCGCGCGATGGCAAGCCGTTGTCGCTGGCCTCCGGAAAGGGTGCACCCGGACTCGCCAATGACCGTGTCGAACCCGTTCGGAAGCTGGTCTATGAACAAGTCGGCGTGGGCGGCTTCAGCCGCCTCGCGGATACGGGCATCCGTATAGGTGTTCCGGCCGAAGGCGATGTTGTCGCGGATGCGTTCCGCGAACAGGATGGTGTCCTGCGTGACAATACTCATCTGTTCACGCAGGCTCGCGAAGGTGGCCTTGCGAATGTCCACGCCGTCGATATAAATCGCGCCCCGGGTGGGATCGTAAAAGCGGGGGAGCAGTTTTACGAAGGTGCTTTTCCCGGCGCCGCTGGGGCCTACCAGGGCGATCATTTCCCCCTTTTTTATTTCGAGGTCGATGTCGTGAAGCACTTCCCGCGCGCCGTCATAACTGAAACCGACGTTTTCGAAGCGGATGCTGGACGTCAGCGGGGGCAGCATCACGGCATCCTCGGCTTCCATGATATCCGGTTTCATGTCGATGAATTCGAAGCAGCGTTGGGCGCTGGCCACGCTGGTCTGGATTAGGTTATTGACGTCCGACATCTTGCGCACCGGGTCCAGCATCATGGCCAGGGCGAAGTACAACTGCACCAGGTCGCCCGCGTCGAGCAGTCCCGATTCGACGCGCCGCCCGCTGAACAGCACGAAACTGACGATGCCCAGCACGAGAATAAATTCAGTGCTGGGGCCGGTGGCCGCGTGAAGGGTCACCATACGCAGCAGGAATTTGCGCAACCGTAGTATCTCCAAACGCACGCGGCCCACTTCATACTCTTCCATGCTGTAGCTCTTGATGATGGCCACGCCCTTGATGGTCTCATTGACGACCGTGGCCATGCCGGCGATTTTCTGGAGCGACCGGCGCACGCTGGCGCGCATTTTTTTGCCGATGGTGACCAGGGTGTAGAGCACGAGCGGCAGCACGCAGATGCCGATGAGCGTCAACTGCCAGTCCACCGACAGGGCGATACCCAGGAACACGGCCACCTTGATGGGTTCGCGCATCAGTTTTACGAACACCCCTTCCAGGCCGCGGTTGACCATGAAAATATCGTTGGTGAAACGGGCCAGTATCTCGCCCGATGGGTGGGACTCAAAGAAACCCACGGACTGGCGCATCAGGTTCGCGTACATGGCGTTACCCAGGTCCGTGGTGATGTTGGCGCCGATGGAGCCGGCCAGGTATTCCTGGACGAAACGCGCCACATTCATGACGAAAGCCAGCAGCAGCGCAAAAATGGAGGCCAGGATGATGGCGCGCATACGGTCCTCGCGCATGGCCAGGGCCAGCCGGTATACCCTGTCGGGCAGGCTGTCCGGCGCCCAGCCGAGGATATCGCGCATTCTGCCGGTATAATGGGTCACATCGTTCGACAATGTCAGGGCCGGGTCTTCAACCGTCTCCGTGGTTTTGTCCGCCGGGGCTTCGTAAAAAGTGATGCGGATGATAGTGCCCACGCCCACCAGCAGCACCCCGAAAGAGGCGGCAATCAGCACCGCCAATATCAATGACAGGATAAGGCGGGATTTGTACTGCCAGGCAAGACGGATCAGCCGGGAATACACGTTCCAGGCGGAAGAGGCCGAAGCGCCTGTTATTTGACTGGGATTCATCATGACGGGAAGAACGACTCCAGATCGTACGGGGCCGTTAGTCTAACACAGCCGGCGCGGAACGAGCAAAGAAACGCTGGAAACGGAATGGCGGCGTGGGGGGGGGCTTTGTTTCGTCAGCTGGTGACCATAATCGGAAAGAACGCAAACGGCATCAAGAAGGTGAAGGAAGTATTCCTTGGATATTTCCGGAACGCCATTCCCTCGGGACGCGGTGACGGTTTCCGCCACTGTTTTTCAGATGCCGCGCCTCAACGGCCCGGAAAAGGTTACGCAGGCCTTTTGGCCCGGTCATCTAAATCCGCACGTAAGGAATGGCGAGATCGTAGAAGCGGCATCCTGCCGCTTCCATCGTGACTGCGGCCCGCATTTCCGTCTTGATGCAAAGCGACAGGAGGCCGCTTTTATCGTTCCTTGTCCTTAGTGGCTTTACGCGAACAACTCGGTTTCTTACGTGCAGAATTGGGGGTCATTCATACACTTGCGTTTCGTTGTGAATATACTCCAGGTGAACGCCCGCCTGGCGGAACATTTCCTCCGGTTCCGCGCCGTCGTGGTAGCGGCGTTCGCATACCACGCGAATGATGCCGCAATTGATGATCAGCATCGCGCATACCCGGCAGGGGGTCATCCGGCAGTAGAGGGTGCTCCCGTCGATACTCACGCCCAGGCGCGCGGCCTGGGCGATGGCGTTCTGCTCCGCGTGCACCGTGCGCACGCAGTGCTCGGTGATGGACCCGTCTTCATGGAGCATTTTCTTCATCTGGTGGCCCACCTCGTCGCAGTGGGGAAACCCCTTCGGCGAGCCCACGTACCCGGTCACCAGCAGGGTGCGGTTCCGGGCGATGACACAGCCGCTGCGGCCACGGCTGCAGGTGGCCCGTTTCGCGATGGCATTGGCCACCTCCATGAAGTATTCGTCCCAGGTCGGGCGGTGATAGGCTTCGGTCATCTTGGTTTCTCCGGAGATTGGGTAAGACTAAAAGGGTTCATCCAGTGCGATTACCGGTTCACAGGTGAGGATGGTCGCGCTCTGGGGATGTTTGCGTACCGTCAGGGTGTCGCCTGCGTCCAGGCTGAAATAATCCGGCGAATTGTCAAAGGCCAGCGTGACGGGTCCCCGCGTAATTTGGAAGCGGACATCATCTTCTTCGGGCAGGATAAGATGATTGATGGGGTGGGTGGTGGCCTTGAAGGCGAGGCCGATACCCCGCGTAAAGATGCCCTTGGTGATGGCCTTGAAATAGGCGTTGCTGCCGAAGGCGGTACACGCCACAAATCCGTCGCTTATCATCTCTACGCCGTTTTCAAAGGGGATGCTGTGTATCCAAAGCTTGAAGCGGACGGCGCTGTTGATACGGCCCATATGCACATTGACTTCATTGAGGCACGTCAGCACGAAATCCGGTTCCCGGCGGTGTTTTGAGGCAAACACTTCGCATTCCAGCTTGGTGTATCGGGTCCAGATCATTTCCCCCCGCGCCACGGCCGCGATCACTTTTCGGGGCGGTCTCGGGATGCAGCGGTGCCCCAGGCGGCTGTTGAGGATGGGCACTTTGGGAACGCCCGGCCAGCGCAGCTCCGCCGCGATCAGCGTGCCGTCACCGCCGTAGCAGACCACGAGGTCCGGGTCTGCGCGCGTCAGGGCCAGATTCTTATGGCTCTGGATGATGGGAACCAGTTTGTCCGCCTCACTGCCGAAAAGGCAGATTTTGTATTCTTCAAGGGGCGTTGATTGCATGAGTCTCTTTCTTCCTGGCATGACGGCGAGTCTTCTTCAAGGTGATGGCGTTTCATCCGGGCGGCCGGACAACGCAGGTTGTTTGCGTGTAGTAAGCCACAGGCTGACCGCCAGGTAATAGACAAGGTAGAAAAAGGACGCGTACAACAGCGGCTGGTGCCCCTCGGGGTAACGCGCCAGCGCTGCAATGCACAGTCCCGCCCAGGCCATGCCGAGCCCGATGTTTATCGGCCGCAGAAAACGCGTCCGGCTTGGATACAGGTACCGGATGCGGACGAATACCCCGGCGGCGCAAATCAGCAGGATCACCGCGTTTGCCGCGTAGCCCCAGTCCATCAGAAAGAGGTAGAAAACGGCCACGTTCCAGTAGGACGGGAAACCGGTAAATGTGTGATCCGCCGTCTTGGCGTCATCACGGCTGAACTGGTATGCCGAGGCGAAAAGGAGGATACCCGCCAGCGGCAGCCGCCACGAAGGCGCCAGCAGGTCCGCATACAGCAGGAAAAAGGCGGGCACCAGGACGAAGGTAAAGTAATCCACCATGTTGTCCAGCAGGGCGCCGTCGAAATGGGGGATAAAATACTTGACCCGGCGCCAGCGGGCCAGCGCACCGTCCACGCCGTCTATGCCTGAAGTTACCATCATCCACGCACATGCCGCCACGAAGCGCTTTTCGCAGACAGCCTGCATGGCCAACAAGCCGAACAGGGCGCCTGACGCCGTAAGCGCATGTACCATCCACGCCGCGATGATGTTGATTGGGGTTCTTTCCTGCACCTGCATGGGCCGTGTACTCCGGTTCATTGGGGATACCCCTACTATACACTACCCGCTTCCCTAAAATGAAAACCGGCGGGAAATCCGATGTGCTCAACAACCCAGCAGCAGGTTCAGGCCCGGCCACAACACCTCCAGAAAGCCCGCGGTGATGTCCGCCTTTTTCCAGGGTACCTGCAGTTCAGCCAGAGACGCACCCAGCAGGTCAATCTGGGGCTCCTGTATCTGACCGATCCCCTGGTTGTATGCCATCTGCAGGTGGGTTATCGTGGATACATCATGGCTGATGACCCTTGCCGCTGTCGCATCGACGGCGGCAAGGTCGGCGCCGGACAGGAGTAGCCAACTGCCGAGCCGGTCGCGCATATCTACCGTTTCTCCCCAGTACCCCGGGCAGACATGCGGGCCGTTTCCTTCGCAGCAGACCGAACAGTCCAGGATCGTGAAATCCGGTTTAACCTCCCGGACAATGTCCAGGAAAGATTGTTCGATGCCCGCATTGTGCAGGCGGAACCGCCATTGAATACCGAGTCCGTACCGCGCCGTGGAGGTGGCGCCCACAAAGTTCTTCATGGCGCCCGTGATATGGGTCCAGCGATGGCTTTTCAGCACCGGCAGTGAAATCACCCGGTCCGCCTGCGCGATCAGGCTTGAAATGTAAATCTTTTCCAGGCGCGTGTAGGAGTGCACCGGGGTCCAGCCGGGCGAGTCGGCGTTCAGACAGGCCAAGGTTATCTTGCCCGAATATTGCGAAGCGAGCCGCGCCGCTTCGGCGGCCATGGTGGTCGTTCCGTCCAGGGTATAAACCTGTCCCCAGTCATAGCGTTTAGACTGACCTGCGTCACCGATTATGACCTCTTTCGCCCCTGCTTTCAGGCATTCCTCGGCCACGGCGATCACGATTTCCGGCTTGGTGCAGTCACCCCGTTCCACAGGATTGTACTTGACCATGCCGAAGGCGCCGAAATTGGGCTTGATGAATACGGTTTCTCCTTCATGCACGATGGCACCCGCGCCGCCGAAGGCGTCCAAAGCGTCCCGCGCCATTGTGGCGAGGTCGGTGCCCCGTACGGCGGCCACGGTCGCCCGGTGCTGTACAGGGTTATTCGGCGGTTTGGGCAGGCAAAAACATTTGGTGGAAGGTCTCGGATTAAGCCTTTTTTTCGGGAAAAGGGCGAGTCCCGTCGCTAAAGCCGATGTTTAGGCGAATTCCCGTCGTGACAGTCCTTCCGTTGACCTCTTATCCATTTAAGACGCCCCTCCATCCGTTGAAGAGAAATTACACTGCTACTGTCAGCACGCGCAGCATCTACGGATTAAATCAGGCCATATTCACGCCAATCAGAATAACAGAAGGGATGCGATTTTGCAACAGAAAAAAAAGCCGCACCGCAACGCGGGACGGCAAAAAAAAAGGGGTCCAAATACAAACCCCGGATGGGTTCAGGCGTTTTTCAGATGTTCCTTGATTTCATGCAAGGCGCGCTTATTTTTGGTGTTGAGGGCGTCCAGTCTATCCTGTGCCTTGCGTGCCGTCTCAGATTCCGGATCGACACGTACCGCGAATTCCCAAGAGGCAATGGCTTCCGTAGGGTTGTTGAGTTTATACTGCGCATTACCATAGTACAGATGTGCCCGGCTGTACTTGGGATCGATATCAAGAGCCCGTTTAAAGGCGTGGAGGGCGTCCAAAAAGCGTTTCCTATTATACAGTTTTATCCCCACTTGCAAGTATTGAATGGCCTGCTTGCGCTCCTGTGTCGCCGGTGGTTTGGTGATTTCACGCCACAAGGTGACCAAGTGCCCTGAACACGCCTTCCCGAACCCCGCCAAGGAGGTTTCGCGTTTACGCAAAGAATTAAACTCAGTTTTAATGTTTTCGCCAAGACGGGGGACTTGTTTTTTAATAGTGCTTAACATGCCTCTTCTCCCTTCTTCAATGACTCTCAAATTTCAAAGAAGAATTAACATTAATAGTATAAACCATCTGCAGAATACCTGCTCACATATAAATGATACCATATACGAACAAAGTTTGTAAAAGTATTTTTATTGGGATTATAAAAGTAGGTTAAATCAATCTCAGTCCACCGGCTCTGCCGGTGGTATGAGCAGGGCAGTACCCGTAGCCCGATACTACGTGGCAAACCAGAGAACAAAAAACAGGACGGCCTTTTATAGGCCTGATGCTTGCTCGTAAAGGATGACACCGGGCGCTTAATTTTGATTTGGTTGATACTAAAGCATGAGTATGACCTTTCCTGGAATGCCGTTCCCCGGGGCGGCAGGACCACAAGTATGGTCGAGAAGTGAAAGAAAGACTCCACCAAAGATTTGGACGATTGTAATTCATTTTTTTTCTGTGGTTTGCCGCTTTGGGGAGCGATGTTATCGGCTATCCAGACTTTTGATCTGCGCCGATGGCGCCGCTTCTTTCGGGTGAAGCCCCGGACAAAGGATAGGCGCTTAAATCTCTCACGGCACGGCCGCGGCTTTTCTGCCGACAGAATTGGCGTTCTTGAAGGTGGATGCTTTATGATTAGAGGCAATGGATGAAGGATATGGATATGATGGCTCGTTCCTTGTTGATACGTGGTTGTTTTCCGGGCGCTACGGAAGCCGTGGATTTGGATATTCGTGACGGCCGCCTGCATGCCGTCCTGCGCGCGGGCAACCGTACGCCGGACCTGGGCGATGGGTCCGCCTTGCTGGCGCCCGGTTTATTTGATATTCAGGTGAATGGCGCCTGGGGTCTGGATGTGCAGTCCGAGACGTTGTCTCCGGAGTTGCTGCATACCCTTGACGCCCGTTTGAATGCCTGCGGTGTGATGCATTGGATGCCGACGCTGGTAACAGACAGCGCGGAAGCGCTGGAGCACAAATGCCATATTTTGGGCGGCGCCTTGCAGGATGCGCTGCTTGCCCGGCATATTCCCGGGATTCATCTGGAAGGCCCCCATATCTCCCCGGAGGACGGGCCGCGGGGCGCTCATCCGGCCGCGCATGTGTGTCCGCCCGACCTGAAACTGTTCGACCGGCTCCAGCGCGCCGCCGGCGGCCGTATCCGCTATGTGACACTGGCGCCGGAATTGCCGGGCGCGCTGCCCTTCATCCGCGCGCTGGTGGCGCAGGGCGTTGTGGCTGCCCTGGGCCATCATGCCGCCGATGCGGGGCAAATCCGCGCGGCGGCGGACGCGGGCGCGCGCCTGTGTACGCACCTGGGCAACGGCATGGCCTCCAAAATTCACCGCCACCAGAATCCACTGTGGCCCCAACTGGCGGACGACCGGTTATACGCCTCGGTGATTGCCGATCTGGAACATGTGCCGCCGGAGATGTTGCAGGTGATGCTGCGTGCCAAGGGCGTCCGGCGCATCGTCCTGGTCTCGGACAGCGTGTCGCTGACCGGCATGAAACCCGGGCGGTATACCATGTTCGGCGCCGAGGTGGAAATGAAACGAAGCGGGCGGGTTTGCCTTGCCGGCACCGACCTGCTGGCGGGCAGCAGTCTGACGCTGCCCGAAGCGGTGCGGAATATGGCCCGCGTTACGGAGATGACCCTCGCCCGGGCCTTTGGCGCGGCGTCTTGGACGCCGGCCCGTCTCATGGGCGTGCGGATGCCCCCGTGGCCGCCGCGCCCGGGCCGCCCCGCTGAGTTTGTGCTGTATCCCCGCTTCGGGGAAACGGGCGCGCTGAACCGGAAACCGTTGCTGGTCTTTAACGGATAAAGGAAGAACGACATGACTCCCGACACACCCCATCAAACCTTGCGCGTTGCCATCAGCGGCACCGGATTTGCCGGCGATTTTACCGCCCGCGCATTTCAAATGATTCCCCACAAGAACCGGGTATCCATCGAACTGGCCGGCGTGACTTCCGGCCATCTCGGCAATGCCCGGCAGTTCGCCGGGCGCCACGGAGTCGGCGAAGCCTTTGAGCGCCACAGCGATATGCTCGAGGCGGTCCAGCCGCATATCGACTGCATCTCCTGCGCCAACCATGCCCATGCCCAGTACGCCATGGAGGCCGCCGAGGCCGGGGTGCCGGTGATCGTGCTGGAAAAGCCGCCGATGATCTGGCCCGGCTATCTCGAAGGCCGCGAAGGCGACGCGGAAACACGCAAAGCCGAAAGTATGGATGTGTTGCATGAAGTGCTCGAAGCCGTCGAGGCGCACGGTTCCAAACTGCTCTATGCGGAGAACTTCGTTTACGTGGACGGGGTCCGGGCGCTCACGATGTTGATGCGCGAGGCGGAGCCTCGCGACAAAGGGAAGGTCTTGCTGCAGCAGGGGGTCTGCGCGCACCAGGGCTCTCACGCGCCCGCCTATGACACGCCGGAAAAATCAGGCGGCGGGGCCCTGTTCAATAAGGCGTGCCACCCGCTGGGCCCCGCCTTGTACCTGAAACAGGTGGAAGGCATGCTGCGCGAAGGCGCGCCCGTCCGTCCGGTTAAAGTGTCCGCCGTCGCGATGCAGGTACTGAAACACCAGCCCCATGCCTCGGGCGAGTATTTCCGGGTCATGCAGCAGGTCGATGATTACGCGCGGCTGACCGTGGTGTTTGAAGACAACACCGTGGCCGAATTGACCGGGCATGATCTCAGCATCGGCGGTATTCGCAACTCCTTTTCCGTGATTGCCGATTTCGGCCAGTATGACATGCGCATCAACCCCAACGACGGCAATGAACTGTTCCTGCCGGACGCGGAACTGGCGGGCGGCGTGCTGATGCGCGAGAAACTGCCCACCGCCCAGGGGACCTCCTTCCCGGTCCCGCGCCCGTTTCACGCCCACGGGTACGTGAACGAGCTGGAGGACGCCGTGCGCTGCGCGCTGGAACAGGACCGGTATCCCCAGTCGGGCGCCATGCTTGCTTGGGACACGCTCGCCGTACTGATGGCGGGCTACGAGTCCGCTGAAAAAGGGTCGCCCTTCATCGACATATCGGAATACACCCTGGGCCGTGATTTTTCCCCGGAAGTGGCGCCCGACCCGCTCCTTGTGGAAGAAGTCCTGGAACGGCCGTAAATCCCCGGGGCGGGTTCAAATGGCGGTGGCGGTATCGCCCGGCCTGCGCTGCCACCAGGCCGAGGCAAGGCTGGCTGTAAGGATGCAGATGAACACGAACAGCGCCGCCGGGATGGCCGCGCGCTGGTCGAGATGTTCCAGTGCAAGCACCACACCCAGTCCTGCGTTCTGCATGCCGATTTCGATGCTGAGTGTGCGCCGCCGACGGATGTTCATGCGGAACAGCGCGCCCACGCCGTACCCCGCCGCCATGCCGTAGAGGTTTAGCAGCAGGCAGGCGGCGAACACTATCCCGGTCACAGCGGCGAGATGCGCGCGGTTCAGGGCGATTACCATGCTGCAAATGAAAACAATGAACGTGGCGGAAATGGCGGGGAAGACCGGGAGGATGCCTTTTATGCGCTCTCCGTAACGGTACTTGACGAACAGACCGAGCAGCAGCGGCGCCACCACCGTCCGGGCGACGCTTGCAAACATGTCGTAAAAGGAAACATCCATGCGCGCCCCCGCGAGTAATAGCGTCAGGCCCGGCGTCAGCAACGGGCAGAGCAGCGTGCTTACCGTTGTCAGAGACACCGAATACGCCGCATCCGCCTTGGCAATGTAACTCATCACATTGCTGGCCATGGCGCCCGGCGCCGCGCCCGTCAGCACCAGTCCAACCACCAGCACGTCCGGCAGGCCCAGCAAATTACCCACCAGATACGCGCCCACTGGCATCAGGATAAACTGGGCGGCCGCGCCCACGGCCACCGGCCATGGCGAACGCAGAATGCGCGTGAAGTCTTCGGGGTTGAGCGCTGCGCCGATACCGAACATGGTCAGCGCGAAGAACCAGTTCATGCCGGGTCGCAACACGCAAAAAGGTGTCGGCACCAGGTAGGCCAGCGCCCCCATGACCACTACCCATATCATGAAGTAGCGGGTGTACCACTGGAGGAGTTTTTTCATAGGGGCAGCGCATTACTTCCGGATGGGTTCGAGATAAAGGTTGCGGAATTCAATGGGTGCGCCCTCGCTCTGGAACCCGATAAAGCCTTTGGTTTCGGTGCACTCGGTCGCCCTGTTCTGGAGCAGCCCGTTTACGTACAGTTCAATTGTGTCGCCGTCGCAGACCACCTTGTACGCGTTCCACTCGCCCAGCGGCTTCTCATTCGAGGCTTCCCGCCTGGGCACGCGGCGGTCGTCCGGATTCGTGTGTTCCGCAAAATCGGCGCCGCCGATAACCCAGAGGTCAGCCGCGTTGCCCGATTCCAATTGACCCTCTATGGACTTGGGCCATACCTTGTCCGGTTCACTGCCGTGCAGGAGTACGCCACTGTTGCCGCCGTTTCCGGGGAATCGCCATTCGAAGTAGAGCGTGTAGTTTTCATATCCCCGTGTCGTGCGCAGGTAGCCGACGGGATCGCCGCTGCAGTGAATGACGCCGTCCTTCACGCTCCAGGTTTCTTCGGGGTCCGCCTTCTCATCGGGCAGGAAGGTCTTCCACCCCTCCAGGTTTTGTCCGTTGAACAGTTCGACCCGTCCCACCGTTTTCGCTTCATCGGCGTACGCTCCGGCCGCCAGCGCCAGCGTGATTGACAGGAACAAAAAGCGTTTCATGGGTATCCCTTTCAGTTGGTCCTTCTCCTAGGATTCCCCCCTAGTGTACCAAAGGTATTGGCTTCCCTAAAAAAAAAGCGGCGCGGGAGCTGTCCCGCGCCGCACGTGCCCTGCTTTATCTCCGGGCCGGTCGCGTCTGTTTCAATTTCCTGACCACGCGGCTGGTCCACAAATCGACGTAGTCAGGCCCGAGTTCACGGAGGAGATTGATGCCGCGTCGGCGGGCAAACATGACGGCTTTTTCACGCGCATATTGCCGCGCCAGCCGCTGTTCCTCCGGTTTCAGGCGGCCGTCGGGGTTGGATTCTTTCAAGGCACGCACATACTCCCCGTAGGTGGCTTCGACCGCCGCCTCCAGCGCCTTGAGTGCTTCGAGGAGGCGGCGACGCTTGTGGGCGCGCAGCCACGCGCTGCCTTTGAACAGCGTCCAAACCGCGCCGAGGAGGGTGACCGACGCCGTCAGCACCGTCTCCGAATGCAGTATGTCCATGGTACTCATGATAGTGGTTCCTTTCCGGTCAGCGGGCCCGCGCGCGGTTGTCCGCGTGCACGTGCCCGTCCGCATAGTCGTCCTTTACCCAGTCGAAATACAGGCGGCAGATCCTGCCCAGTGTTTTCTGGGGCACGGCATTCCCCGTGCGCGCGACCCTCGCTTTCAGGTCCGCCGCAATCCCGCCGAATTCAGCGAGGTGACGCGACTGCCGCGCCACCAGACCGCCCTGGTCCGCCCATCCGTAGCGTGCCGCGAGCCGTTCCAGGTCCTCGCGCGTGCGCACCGCGCCGGTGATGATTACCTGGACGGTTTCGCCGTAAAAGGCGCCCAGGTCGCGCCTCACTTCTTCCAGCGAACGCAGCGTCAAAGGGTGCACCATGGCCAGCCCGTCCCTGTTTTCAAATTCCCGGAGTTTGAAATGGCTCACCGGCCTGCCGTCCAGCAGGGTGGTCAGGGGGATATCATTACGTCTTGTCATAGGGGATCCTTTGATGACCGGACCGACCCTGCCGGTCGGCCCGATCAAGGGGTTATGCCGCGTTCGAGAGTACGACGCGCGCCCGCTCATAGAGAATGGCGAAATCGGTCACCACCGTCAGGTAGGCCCGGTCCCACTGCTGATGAATCAGCTTGTCATTTTCAAGGAGCAGATCCTGTTCCGTCAGTTTCTGCGCCGCGTAGCCCGCGTCCAGGAGGGTGATGCGGTTGTCCGGCTGGTCCGGCAGAGGCACCAGTTTCATGCCCAGCGGGGTCGGCAGCGTTCCGGTCCGGGCAAAGTCGAACAGCAGCACATTGGACAGCTGTTCCATCATCAGGATGGTGGTGGTGGCCTCCGGCCCGGCCAGCACGTGGGTCGGTGTAAAACCGTTGCCCAGCAGCAGCTGCAGGTAGCCGTTGACCAGGTCCCGGTAACTCCAGGCGCCCGCTTCCTCCGCTTCCATGGTTTCCGGCGCCGTGACGCCGGAACCGTCGCCGTAGGCCAGCACATGCGCGAGACGCGCGTCCAGGTTGCGGCCGAGGCGCTCGCCCATCCGCCGCAGGTGAATGCGCAGTATATCCACCGACATGCGGCGGATGACCTCATACGAGGCGATTACGCCGCGCCCTTTCTTGTCCAGCCGCACCACCCGGTCCCCGTAGCGGATGACCGATTCCGGTATGGCCCCGCCTTCCGCCACCTGGCGCAGTTCCTCCTCTCCGGGCGACTCGGTCACGTACGGCACATCGTAGACCGCGCCGGTGACGCGTTCGTCGCGCGCGATCAAACCGGGATACCGGGGGTTCTGGCGCATGCCCGCCACCACCGCCTCGCGCACCACCTCGGGGAACAGCCATTTCGCGTTCGGATCGCTGAGGAAGAAACGCTCCACCGTGATGCGCTTCAAATCCACGCCGAATTCCCGGGCGCAATAGTCGTCGAGGGTCGTGTCCAGGGCGCGGAAATACTGGCCGTGTGTCAGGTCCAGCCCCGCGAGAGTGTCATACAATTCGCGCCCGCGCATCGCCTGCAACTGTTCCGGCGCGCGGCTTAAAAACGTCACCTGCTCTTTTACCAAATCGTCGCGTTGACTCATTGTTACCTCCTTGTTGATGGTTGTCCGGTTCCTACAGCAGCACTTCCACCGTGCCGGCCGCACTGTCGACCTTTACCGCCAGGCCTGTTGCGTTCGCCGCGTTCGATAGGGTCACCAGGCCCGCTTCCACTGCGCCCGCCACACCGGAGATGCCGTCCACCGCCGGGACTTCTCCCGAATAGCGAAAGTCACATAT
>JAKJCY010000023.1:36367-36730 GCA_022706235.1 Candidatus Hydrogenedentota bacterium
CCGCCGCTCCGTTCTCGACGCAATCCACCAGCACCTGCCCGAAAACGATATCGCCTTCGGCAAAACTGCTGGTGACCTCGTAATCGCCGGTCAGTTTCACCGCGTCGCCCCGTTGCAGCGACACGTCACCCGTGTCCGGCGTTTTACACGTGATGATGAGGGCGCTCACCGGTCCGCCAAGGTCTCCAAAAGCCATGAGAATCTCCTTTCATTAACGTTCACACTTTACATTTCATCCTTCACACTTTATCCTTCAGATTTACTCCCCCGCGATGCGGAACGCCTGTTGCGTCCGCGCGCGGGCTGTCGTTTCGTCTTCGGGAAGTTTCTCCGGACGCGACATCGGCGAAGGCGGATGCGCCC
>JAKJCY010000240.1 GCA_022706235.1 Candidatus Hydrogenedentota bacterium
GTACTGCTCGATACAACCGCCAAGGTGGGCGCCACGTATGAAGTCAAGGGTATTCCCAAAATCGTGGTTATCGGCAGAGATGCGCTTGTAGGAGCCGTCAACCAGGGTTTGCCCAGCAATTTGACGGAACTATTATCCAATCAGATACAAAGCCTGCTCCCTTGAATGTTCTTACCAAAAAAGGATGAAAGCCAAGATGCGACGAAATGTTACGATAGCCGTTTTTATACTGGCAGTCATTGCGGCGGCCTTGGGGATCTATCACTTCTTTCTCAGGCCCGCGCCCCCTTCCTCCGTACCACAGGAAACGCCGGTAGTCATTCCGCCCGTGGAAGTACAAATGCCGCCGGCACTGAAAGAAGAGGGTGAGGGCGAAGAAGCGGTAAAAGAAGTTCCGCAGGGAAAGGCCCTCTTGGAGAAAATGGTGTCGGCGGTAGGTTCCGGTGAACCGCTTACTTTTGATTTCACCACAAAGATCAACGTCCTCAATCAAGGACAGCCACAAAATTCCCTCGTGGAAGGGAAAGCAATCCTGGGCAAAGGAAACCTGGGGACGCTGCAACTAAAGAATGAACAAATGGAAGTCCACGTGTACAGCAACGGTACTTCCTGCATCAGCTATATGCCGAGAGAAAACCGGTATATTAATCTGCCCGCCGCAGCTTCCCGCCGGGAATTGGTTGCCACAATGATGACAGGCATTCTGGAGTTGCCTGCCGGATGGCTTGCGGACCTGCTTGAAGGCAAAAAAACCGACCCGGAAAACTGGGCTGTATCCGCAAGTGAACATGCCGGTGTTGCGTGCTGGGAACTCCATGCCGAGACACCGGAATTTCTGCTGAAGATGATTTTGTCGAAGGAGGAACCGCACACGCCCCTGCTTTATGCCATGGACCTCAAAGAAGCCGCCATGAACAAGTATCGCATACCGCCGGGAGTGTCCCTGACCATCACCATGGAATTTTCGAATTGGCAGTTATGGTATGTGCTTCCTGAAAACATATTTGAGTTCAAACCGCCTGAGGGCGCAACGGAGATCAAGCCCGGCCCGGAAATGTCCGGCGCTCCGCTCAAGGAAGGTTCCCCGGCACCCGACTTCACCTTGGAGAAACTGGGCGGTGGTACGGTTCAATTAAAAGATTATATCGGAAAGGGCATCATCATCCTGGATTTCTGGGCGACCTGGTGCGGCCCCTGCCGCCGGGTTATTCCCCTGGTTTCAGAAGTGGCGAAACAGTTCGCCGACCAGGGAGTTGTACTTTTCACCGTCAATCAGCGTGAAGCGCCCGAAAAGATAAGCGCCTTTCTGCAATCCCAGAACCTTTCGGTGCCGGTTCTTCTGGACAGTTCGGGCGATGCCGGAGCGATCTACCAGGTCACCGGTATTCCCAAGGTGGTCATTATCGGCAAGGACGGGCTCATCAAAGAGGTATACGGCGGTATGGCGCCGAACATGAAGAACCTGATGGTTGAGCGCATACAAAGCCTGCTCTGAGCCGCGCGACAGCGGCCCTGTTTCACGCTTTGTGAATTCGGGTAGTATACCGGTCGTGGGCCTCCAGCATAAGCGTTTCCAGTTGCCGGGCCACCACGTCCGGTTGATGCCGTTCCAGAACCACATGCCGAGCCTGGGCACCCAGTTTTTCACGTAGATGCGGGTCCTCGACCAGCCGCAGCAGCGCCGCAGCATAGGCATCCACATTGTCATCGGGAACCACGAGCCCGGTTTCTTCGTGCGCGAGCGGATAGGCCGCGCTTTCGCAGGCCACGACCGCCTTCCCCGCAGCCATGGCATTCAATATTTTCATGGGATAGCCGGACCAGGACACGCGGGGAACCGCGAACACCGCATCGCGCGCCAGGAAACGCGACAGCCCTTCCAGGTCGTGAACAGGCACAATTTCAGCGCCGTGTATACAGGCCCGCGCAGCGGTACCGATGAGCAATTTTACATCCGGCTTTTTCCGTTTTAATATTTCTACCGCGGCAAGCAGCAGGGGCAGGTTCTGGTATGCGTCCACATTGCCGGCATAGATAACGGCGGGAACACTTGCCGAGTCCACCGGAACCGTTCTGAAAGGAGTTCCATCCAAGGGTGGCGGCACGATGACCACCTGTTCCTGGCGGCAGCCCCGGACAACCAGGTGCCCGGCGAGGCGGTGGTGGGGAACAATGATTTTGTCCGCCCGGCATGGGAAATATTTATCCAAAAGGCAGCCTACCCTGCCTGTGGCCCATTCCCCGCCCAGGAAATAGGGTAATTCCTCCGCCATGGAATTGTGAGCGAAATACAGGATGGGGCGTTTGCCTACAAGCAGTGCGGCCAACAGGGCTTCATAGTTGTGTGCACACACCACGTCAATGTGTTGCCGGCGTACGGTCCGGCGCAAGGCCATGGCGAGCGTCACATCCTGCAGGGGCTTCATAAGGGAGGGGCCGGGTGCGGTTTTGGAGGCAAAGGGAATACGCGCCGCCCGGTGAACCGCCCATGGATCCCGTTCCGGCGCGGCGCCATAACCGTACACCACCAGATGCACGTCATGCCCGAGACGGTGGAAGCAGTCAGCCGTGTTGCGCATCAAGACCTGGCTACCCTGAGGTGCCGGGTACGGGCACGCGCCCACCATTGCGATTCGCAGTTTCATTCAAAATATCCCAACAGCCGCATACGTTCTTCCAAAAGTTGTTCCTCATCCCCAGTGTACGATTTTTCGGCGGGGGACATCCAGTCCGGGGGCCCGGCCTCTTTATCATGGGGGTTGCCGGTGAACAGGGAGACACCCTCCATATCCGGTCCGGGGACGCCCAGGTAGTCAAGTACCGTGGGAGCGATATCCAGCAGGCGCGGGGTTCCCTGCGGTATCGGCCTGTTCACAGCGAGCAGGGCGGGATTTTTGTGGACCCCGCCGCAGCCCGCTTCCTTGCCTCCGGCACGCCGCGCCGCCGGTATGGTCTGAACGGCCGGACCGCCCCGGGCGCGCCTGCAGGAATAGCGATAACCGCTTTTCCAGGACAGATCCAGCAGAATATCCGGCGCTTTGTGCAAGTAAGGCCCTTGATAGGCTTGCGCGCGCGGAAAAGCCCGCTCCACGCCCGGCAGCCCCTCGAGCAGTCGGCACAATGTCGCCACGGTTGCTTCATAAAGAGTTGGATCAACGACGCCTTCCGGTTCGCGCCCGGCGAGGTTCAGTCTTACGGACGGGAAATAGTCCAGTTCTTCAGACCACGCGCGAGTGCGCGGCCAGTCGATTCCGCCAAAACGGGAACGGCTCTCCGCCCGTTCCGCCTGGCGCTGGAACCGGCGGAACAGCCGACCTCTCCCGCGCACCGGCAGGCAACGCAGGGCCAACCGCTTGAGAATATCACGGGAAGGACGAGCATACCGCAGCCATCCATGTTCCGCAAGGAAATTGTTCACCTGGAGCGATTTGATGTCGGCGCCGCCGAAGCCATGGTCGGACACCACGAGGACCAATGTTTCATCATCCGTCCTGTCCATCAACCGTCCCACGGCGGTGTCCAGGCGTTCATAAATCCGGCGGACAGGGTGTTCAGGGTGCGTTGGAACAGCATCATGGCGGGGCGAGTCCGGGTCCTCCAACGGCCAGAAATGATGCGATACCGTGTCGGCTTCGCCGAAAACGACCATAAAAAAGTCCCATGATTCCCGCGAAAAGAGGTCAAGCGCCACCGCCTCCTTCATGGCGATCTTACGTTCGAGGGACTGCAGGGCCTTGCCGTACCAGCCGGTTGTGATCCGGTGCTCCTGGAACTCCGCAAAGCGCCAGCCCCGCACCAGGGGATAGGCCGAGGAGGGGTACACGAAAGAAGGGTCGATGGAATCGGCCACAGGAGAATCGAACCCGGCCATAAGGACGCCATTGACCGCTTCCGGCGGATACGTCCCCGGTACCCCCAACACACAAACCCGCCGACCCGCCCGGGAGAGGATATTCCACAAGGCAGGCGCTTTTCGATCGGTACTGTTCAGAAATCGTAACGCATAACGGCCGGGAACCACCTCCGTAAAATCCACAATGCCATGGCGGCCCGGATTTACACCGGTTACACAGCTGGTCCATGCCGGATAGGTTACCGGCGGCAGCACCCCTTCCATGGACCCCATGCGCCCCATTCCCTTCAATGCGGCCAGTCGCGGCAGTCTTCCTTCGTTCATCCACCGATTGACCAAGTCCGGCGAAAAACCGTCAAGACCTATAAGCACCACCCGTTTCATGAGAACCCCCGTACCGGAACAAGTTGCGGGAAGAAACGCCAGACACTGCTCCCTTGAGGCGATGCCGCTCCGGCGAGGAACCCTGTTCGGAAGAACAAGCCCCTACCATCAGCTTTCCCGACAGGTCTGGCCGCGACCCCGGGGAACCGGACAGGCCACGCAGGTTCCGGGAGAAGAGACAGGGAACCGTTTATGAATCTTTCTTTTCGTCGAGAACCGCCAGGGACCGTTCGAGCTGAATGAATATCTTGGTGCGATTTCCATCATTGACGACAGGTTCACAAAATTGGAGCACTGCTTCTTCCATCTTCACCTTTTCCAGAACTTGCTTGATTTTTTCCTGGGCGTCTTCAAAGGAAACGACCTCTGAGGCCTCCGTCGCCACGAGCTGAATGACATGCACACCGTACTCACTTCGAAAAACATCACTGATATCCCCCGGCTTCATCTTGGAGGCCCGTTCCACAAAGAAGGGCGGCAGGCCTGCGGCAGGAATCATGCCCATATCCCCGCCCTTCGAGGCGTCCGGCGCCTCGGACATATCCCGCGCCACGGCGGCGAACTGTTCCCCCGCCAGAACCCGCGCCCGTGCCCGTGTCATTTGCTCTTCCGCCTTTTGCCAGGCGGCTTTTTCCGCCTTGGCCGGATTGGGTTTGGGAATCGCCAACATCTGGTTCAGATGGAGGCCGCCCGGCGTCTGGAAAAGGTTCGGGTTCTTTTCGTAATAGGTGCGGGCGTCTTCCGTAGACACAGAGGAACCTTTCTCCTCGGCGATAGTGTCGGATATTTTTTCCACCAGAAGTTGATTTCGTATGCTGGCAAGGGCTTCTTCCCGTGTTTGGCCCGCTTTCTGCAGCACCTGTTCCTCCGTGGGCACGGCGTTTATCTCTTTTTCCAGCCGTTTGGAAAAGAAATCCATTTTCTTCTTATATTCCGCCTGCACATCGGCATCCGAAACAGTGATCTTACGTCGCTGCGCCTCTTTCAGCAGAATCTCGGAGCGTATCATGTCCCCGAGAATAGTCAATCCCGCCCGGACGCGGAATTGGTCGTTCAAATCGGGGTCCTGCACCATATTCATGACATTATGTAAATGACGCCGGTATTCCCGCACAAAGTCGCTGCCATCAATGGCCGTGCCATCGACAAGGGCGACGGGGCCATCAGGCACCGACCTTTCCACAATATCCAGCTTTGCGAGGTCGGGCGCCTGGGCAGCCAGGAATCCGGCAAACAACAGTACGGGTAGAGCAACTATAAGATTTCGCATGGTCAACCTCCTGAAAACATCTTTTATCTGACAGGTTCTATTATACAAAATTGATGCAGAAAAACAGCAGTATGAACCCTGTCGTATGGAAAATACGACAGATGTTCCTTACAACAATGTGCCTGTTTGTGCGCACGCGCTCATTAAATACTCAACTGGTCTTCGTGTATCTCTTTACATGGTCCACCAGGAACGTAACATGTTCATGAGGCGTCTGCGGAAGAATACCATGGTTCAAGTTAAAAATGTGTCCACGGCATTGCCCGGCCTCGATACAGGCCCGGGCCGCCTCTGCTATCGCCTCCAGCGGACCGTCTGCGAGCAGTTGGTTGTCAAGGTTTCCCTGAACAACGGCGGAAGTTCCCAGCACCTCGCGAACCTCCCGGATGGAGCGGGTGGTGGATAGTGACACGATATCGGCGCCTGCGGCGCCCAAGTCTGCCACAGCAAGCTGCTCATCCCGTACCCGGGCGAAAAATATGCCCGGCACCGTTCCGCGCAGGGCTTCAAAAATGCGCTGCTGGCAAGGCAGGGCATATTCCAGATATTCAGCGCGGGTAAACAGATACGCGGCGGATTCGAAAAGTTGCACA
>JAKJCY010000241.1 GCA_022706235.1 Candidatus Hydrogenedentota bacterium
TTCTTTGATGACAATTACTGCGCCTCCGCGTTCAAGGGTTACGGTCACCTTCCCCGGGTCGGTATCACCCTCTCGGCATAGTACGCATTTCATATTTTTTTTCCTTGTTTTATATCCATCTTCCCATAAATCCAAAGATGGCACATATACAATAATTATACGAGCTGTATCTGATTCTCTGTCAGGGCCAACGACTACATGCAATGTTACATCATCCCGGTTGCCACACAGTAAAACACCTGGAAATGGAGTGTCGTTATCATATTTGGCGATAACTTCACCCTTCTGTACAACAGAGACTACCGCATCTGTTCCTATTCCGCGTTCAAACATACGTTGCACCGCATGAACACTGAACTCAATGGATGCATAGTTCAAATTTGAATTCTCCCGGACTTAAAAAGATATACCAGAAGAATATTTACCCCAAAAAACAGGGGGCAAATAATTTGTACATGTTAACACGGTCATCATTGTATAGATTAATTATTTTCCACCTTCTGGATCAGGCTTTCCCCCGTGGTGAAATCCACGGTAACCGTGGCGCCGTTGGAATAGGTGGCGCGCTGTCGGCGTCGGCCTTCGTCGAGGAATTCATGGCTGACCATTTCTTCGAAGGCGCAGTGGCGAGCCCAGTCCGCCGCCTCGAGGGTCCGCGCGATTTGGGCGTCATCGGCGCCAGGCCACAGATAAGGCAGGCCCGCATTGAGCAGGCAATGCAGCCGCCCGGAATCGCCTTTCGGGATGCCCCAGCCGCCGTCCTCGCCCATTTCCCAGGGCAGTAAAATGGAATCGTGATAGACCAGGTTGAACAGCGGCACGGGAATGCCGGTCGCCTCGCCGCCGCCGAGGTTCGGATACGTCGCGTAGGGGCCGTGATGCACCAGGTCCAGCGACGGTGCAAGATAATCCACAGGCTCTTCGGAGCTCACCACGTACCCCCGAGCGCGAAGCAAATCGAAACATTCGCGGCGGTACCGGGCGCATTCCGTGCGGGTCATGGGATGGGCCGGCTGATAGCTTTCTTCGAGGGGCACCACGGAGAACACATCCAGATAAGCGCCGCGCACCTGAACGTTGTTGGCGGCAAAAAGATCGTGGTTGCGCCGCACATATTCCGGCGCGAACCGGGCGCTCAGGAAGGTCTGCGGCCCGCCGCACCAGACACTGTGTAAATCGCGGCCGCCGTCCCGGTTCATGAGAACCAGGCGCTCATCATACGACACCGCATTCAGGTAAAAATCACGATACTGGTCATGTACGGCAAACAGGTAATTCATGTCAGCGCACGCATCGGCCAACCGGCGCAGGCCTTCCCAGCCGCCTTGTATTTCTCCCACGGGCATCACGTCAGGATGGCCGTTGTCATAGCCGTAATACCCCCATCCGTCGAGGTGGACATAGGCGGCGTCCACGCCCTTCGCCTTCAGCCCTTCCAGCTGTTCGCGCAACTGGTCAAAGGTCTGTAAATTGTGGTTGACCTCGACGCGTTCCTTGTTGAACAGGGAGGCTTCTTTTACAAAGTGATACAAGGCGCCGAGGTGGATGACCGGCTTGCCTATCACGTTGTCCAGGGCAGGAGTCCGCGCCTGCTTTTCGCGCAGGGAAACAAAACGGCCCCTTTCAATCAGGAACCGCCGATAGCGTTTTGCCATTTTCACGTAGTCGGAAGTATCGTCGAAAACATAGCGCACGGTGCGCTGATAGCCCAGTTTGCCCAGGCTGCCGTACCAGCGCGGCGCGGCCGCGGTCGGTCCGCCTTTCGGGTGTTTATAGGAACCGCCGGCGTCATCGGGGGTTTCCAGGACGACCTGCACGCCCGCACCTCCCTGGATATGACCCCACCAGCCCATATAAAAGGAGCGGGAATTGACCAGGTCCGCCGCTTCGATGTGCTGGGGCCAGTTGCCGGGCACCAGCATGCCCTGCATGCGCGGAATGACCGAGAGGGTATCCGGGGCGTTATCCAGCACCACGGCCTTGGGCCAATTGAGCAGCAGCAAAGTCTGGCCGCCTTCCCGGGCAGCGATATCCACCACCAGTTCCGGCCCGAAGAGCCGGAAGGTAATGCATAATTCCACGCCGGGCAGGCCGGAAAAGTCCTTAAAGGTTACGGCCATGCCGTTACTGCAGCCCGTATTGAAAGCCTCCGCCGCGATGGATGCTGCCGAGGCCAGGCTGGCACTGATCCCCTCGAATACCAGGTCCTGCCCGTCACTCGGCGCAAACTGCCACGGATGCCCCGGTGTGCGCACGTCCAGCGTCAGCGTATCCCGGGACAGGGACAAGGCCAGGACGTCATTGCGCACCAGCCACGCGCCGGGGGTCTCCTCGAACAAGTTCTGCGGCTTGACGGGACGATCCACCGCCGAGGCCCAAAGCCATTGACGGACGCCGTCGATGGCGTCATAGCACGCGTTGTACGCGGGTTCATCCGCAATTGTACCTTCCAGCATCCGCTTCAGTTCAGTCAGGCGCGACTCTTTTTCCTGGATCAGGGATTCGGGAACGCTAACCGCTCCCAGGCGTTCCACATGGAAACGCAACGTCTCAATGCGTGGCGCAAGAGCGTCCGGCGCCTGCAGCAGGCTTAAGCAGAGAATGGCGGCCGTTATCATGATTCTATCCTTTCTTGGTTTCAGTTACGGGCCGGGCCAGTGCAGGAACGATATTTTTGCCCGAGGATTACGAGACGTGGCCGGGCACACATCCACCATACAATGAACGGTACTACGCAAACAAATTTGCCCGTGCCGGGTCCTGCCAACCGTGAAGGCGGGACCGCCCGCGCCGCCCTCCCCGCAACGGGAACTAGTCGTTAAGTTGTAGGGAACGTTCAAATTGGGCTAGAATACAAAGAATATCGTTGCGTGAAACAGGTGGAGAAAAATAAGCGCCTTTCCCCCGGTGCATGGGTAGTTGCGCCTTTAAACGCGAGGGACCGCTTAACAAACGAGGAACGCGCCTTGTCTTTCACTGTTGCAAAACAATCCTTGTCCGGTTGGGGCCGCTACAAACCGCAAGAATGCGCCGTCTACAGGCCGGAGCGGCGTTCCGAATTGTTTTCCCTGCTGGATTCCGGGGCGCCGCGCCCCTTTATTCCGAGGGGGTTGGGCAGAAGTTACGGGGATGCCGCGGTAAATCCTGAAGGCAGCGTCATCGATATGACCCGCCAGAACAACATGATCCGGTTTGACCCGGAAACGGGATTGCTGGAATGTGAGGGCGGGGTAAGCCTCGCCGAAATTCTGGAGGCGTTCATCGACCGGGGCTATTTTCTCCCGGTAACCCCGGGCACAAAGTTTGTGACCGTGGCCGGCGCCGTCGCCAATGATGTGCACGGAAAGAATCATCATTGTGACGGCTCTTTTTCACGATTTGTGGAGTCCATGGATGTATGGACCCCCGCACGGGGCATATTAACATGCTCCGATTCGGAGAACAGCGACATCTTCCAGGCGACGGTGGGCGGTGCGGGGCTTACCGGCGTCATTCTAAAGGTGCGGCTGCGCCTTCGCCGGGTGGAATCAGCCTATGTGAAAGTCGATTACCAGCGCTGTAATCATCTGGATGCGGCCCTGGAAACGATGGCGGCTTCAGACAAGAATTATCTCTATTCCGTAGCCTGGGTCGACTGCCTGGCTTCCAAAGAGTCGCTGGGCAGATCCGTGCTGATGCGCGGCAACCACGCGCTCGCATCGGAACTCCCTTCAAAATTGTCCAAAAACCCGTACCGCCTTCCAAGGCGCCCCACCCTGGCCGTGCCGGTGGATTTCCCCGGGTTCGCCCTGAACAGGTGGAGCATTCACGCCTTCAATACCCTGTTCTATGCCACAAATAAAGATACCCGAGCCAAAATAGTGGATTATGACAAATTTTTTTACCCGCTGGACGGTATCCTGCGATGGAACCGCATGTATGGGAAGAAGGGCTTTATTCAATATCAGGCGACGTTCCCCTTTTCTGAACGCGCGGGCCTGGTGCAAATGCTGGAACGCCTGGCGCAGGCAAAACGCGCCTCCTTCCTCGTGGTATTGAAATGTTTCGGCGAGGCGGGCTCCGGCATGTTGTCCTATCCCATGCCCGGCTACACGCTGGCGCTGGATATTCCCAACCGACCGGGGCTGGAAGAATTCACCCGGGAACTGGACCGCATCCTGCTGGACCATGGCGGCCGCCTGTATCTTGCCAAAGATGCCCTGACCGCCCCGGAAACCTTCGCGGCCATGTATCCCAATCTTGACGCGTTCCGCGAAATGCGCCGCTCTCTGGACCCGGAGAACGTCTTGCGTTCAACCATGTCCCGCAGGCTGCACCTGGATAAATGAAAGGAACACAATCGTGAATGCTTCCTCCGGCAAATCCGTTGTCATACTGGGCGCCACTTCCGGGGTGGCGCGTTCTATTGCGCGCCGTTTCGGCGCGTTGGGATACGCGGTGGGACTGGCCGGGCGTGACCGGGAAGAACTGGAAATTCTGGCCGCGGATGTGCGCGCGCGGTGTGCCGTAGCGTGCGCCATACTGCCTTTCGATGCCACCGCTTTCGAAACGCATGCTGACTTTCTTGATCAGTGCGCGCAAGTGCTCGGCGAACTGCCGGGTGGCGTCGTGCTATGTTTCGGCTATATGGCGGACCAGGCCCTGGCTCAGAAGGATTTCGAGGTGGCCCGGCGCACCATCGATACCAATTTAACCGGCGCCATTTCCATTCTGGAACGCTTCGCCGCCGCCTATGAAGCCCGCGGAAACGGGTTTATCGCCGCGCTTACTTCCGTGGCCGGCGACCGCGGACGCAAAATGAATTATATCTACGGCGCCGCGAAAGCCGGGTTGACCGCATATCTGCAGGGATTGCGAAACCGGTTGCATGCCTCCGGCGTCCGGGTGACGACCATCAAGCCCGGTTTCATGGATACCCCCATGACCTACGGCATGAGCCTGCCGGGCCCGCTCATCGCATCGCCCGAGGCCGCCGCGAAAGCCATGGTCGATAAGATTACCCGCGGCAAAGATACGGCCTACGTGCCCTTTTTCTGGCGGTACATCATGTGGATAATCAAGAGCATACCCGAACGGCAGTTCAAAAAGATGAGTGTTTGATGAATCCTGTCTTCAACAAAATCCGGGCCCTGGTCCGGCTGATGCGGGTCTATCAGTGGACCAAGAACGCACTGGTGTTGATGCCGCTCGTCTTTGCCCAGCAATTGACGGACATCGACGCCATACTGCGAAGCGCTCTGGCCATGGCCGCCTTTTGCTGTGCTGCCAGCGCGACCTACATCCTCAATGATATTCTGGACATACAAAAAGATCGGAAGCACCCCGAAAAAAAGAACCGGCCCCTCCCCCGGGGCGATGTGAGCCGTCCGGAGGCCGCCATCCTGGCCTCCCTGCTGCTCTGGGTATCGGTCTGGCTCGGGCTGCGGCTGAATACGGCATTTCTCATCGCACTGATGGTCTATATAGGCTTGACCGTGAGTTACAGCCTTGTCCTTAAAAATGTGTTCATTGTGGACGTCATTGCGGTCTCCATGGGCTTTGTCATTCGCGCTATCGCCGGCGCCGTTGCCATTGAAGTCGTGTTTTCCAATTGGCTGATTGTGTGCACCCTGTTTCTGGCGCTATTCATGGCGCTCGGGAAACGGCGCGGTGAAATCGTCCTGCTGGAAGACCAGGCCCGGACCCATCGCGAGGTGCTTCATCATTACAGCACTACATTTATTGACCAGATGCTGCTTATCGTTGCCGGGGGCGCGCTCATTACGTTCACCATCTACACCTGCAGTACCGAGGTCGTCGCGCGTATCGGCACGGATAAACTCTACATGACGCTTCCTTTCGTAGTGTACGGCCTGGCCCGGTACCTGTGGCTGGTCGAAAAGAACGGCACGGGCGACCCCAGCCAGGTGTTATTGAAAGATTGGCCGACCGCCCTTGCCGTGATTTTGTGGGCGGTCACCTGTGTGGCCATTATTTACGGTTAAGCGTGGTGTGCTGTTTCACGCGTACGACGCTTCAAACAGTACGCCCTCGTCGTCGGTCATACTCCTGCAATCGCGGGGCTGGACCGGCACTCACAAGAATTGAGTTGACAAAGA